>NZ_JACJFH010000057.1:0-30922 GCF_014164495.1 Pseudoalteromonas sp. SG41-5
AGAGGAAGAACGTAGTGCTGCAGATCAAGCCGAAGCTGAACGTGTAGAGCAAGAGCGTATTGCTGCCGAGCAAGCCGAAGCTGAGCGTTTAGAGCAAGAGCGTATTGCTGCCGAGCAAGCCGAAGCTGAGCGTTTAGAGCAAGAACTTATTGCCGCAGAGCAAGCCGAAGTTGAACGTGTAGAGCAAGAGCGTATTGCTGCCGAGCAAGCTGAAGCTGAACGTGTAGAACAAGTGCGTATCGCAGCAGAGCAAGCCGAAGCTGAACGTGTAGAGCAAGAGCGTATCGCAGCAGAGCAAGCCGAAGCTGAGCGTGTAGAGCAACAACGTATTGCTGCCGAGCAGGCCGAAGCTGAACGTGTAGAGCAAGAGCGTATTGCTGCCGAGCAAGCTGAAGCTGAACGTGTAGAGCAACAACGTATTGCTGCCGAAGAGGCGGAAGCTGAGCGTTTAGAGCAAGAGCGATTAACGGCCGAGCTTGCCATCGAGGAAGCAAAAACAGCTGAAAAACCTAAAAAAGAAGGGTTCTTTGCTCGTCTTAAAAAAGGCTTATTAAAAACCAAAGTAAACTTAGGTTCTGGCTTTGCATCGATTTTCACTGGTAAGAAAATTGATGATGAATTATTTGAAGATCTTGAAACTCAGCTATTAACAGCCGACTTAGGTGTTGATACCACCATGAAGCTGATCGATCGTTTGACTGATGCGGCTAACCGCAAACAGTTAAAGGATGGTGATGCATTATATGAGCTAATGAAGCAAGAAATGGCGGCGATGCTTAAAACGGCAGAACAGCCATTAGAAATTCCTGCTGATAAAAAACCATTTGTTATATTAATGGTGGGTGTTAATGGAGTTGGTAAAACAACGACCATTGGTAAACTTGCTAAGCAATTTCAGGATCAAGGTAAATCAGTCATGTTAGCTGCAGGTGATACTTTCCGTGCAGCTGCGGTTGAGCAATTACAAGTATGGGGCGAGCGTAATAAAATCCCAGTAATCGCACAGCACACCGGTGCTGATAGTGCCTCAGTGATATTTGATGCATTTCAAGCTGCCAAAGCGCGTAACGTTGATGTGTTAATTGCAGATACAGCTGGTCGCTTGCAAAATAAAGACAACTTGATGCAAGAGCTTGAAAAAATAGCCCGGGTGATGAAGAAAATTGATCCCGATGCACCGCATGAAGTGATGCTAACCATCGATGCAGGCACAGGGCAAAATGCAATTAGCCAAGTGAACTTATTTAATCAGTGTGTTGGCCTTACCGGTATTACATTGTCTAAGTTAGATGGTACAGCCAAAGGTGGGGTTATTTTTGCCGTCGCCGATAAATTTAATATTCCGATCCGCTATATTGGTGTTGGTGAAGGCATTGATGATTTACGTGCATTTAATAGTAATGACTTCATTGATGCGCTATTTAGCCAAGATGAGGACGAAGTTTAAATTTCAAAGGGGAGCTTGCTCCCTTTTCAGCTGTGGATGATTGATAACTAAAATGATAAATTTTCAGCAAGTCAGCAAAACATATCCCGGTGGTCACCGAGCACTGGAAAAAGTTAATTTTCATGTTAAACCGGGTGAATTGGCTTTTTTAACAGGTCACAGTGGTGCTGGTAAAAGTACCTTACTTAAACTCATTAGTTTAATGGAACGCCCGTCGGCGGGTCATGTTTTTATTAATGGCGTTGATTTAAATGCAGTAAAATCGCGGCAAATTCCTTATGTCCGCCGTGATATTGGTATCATATTTCAAAACCACCGTTTATTAGAGCGCCACACTATTTTTGATAATGTTGCCTTGCCGCTAATTATCGAAGGTACGCATCATAAGCAAATTGAAAAGCGTGTGCATGGCGCACTTGATAAAGTTGGCTTGCTAGATAAAGTAAAATGCCACCCTTCAACACTCTCTGGTGGTGAACAACAGCGAGTTGGGATTGCCCGGGCAATTGTAAACTCTCCGCCATTATTACTTGCAGATGAACCAACAGGTAACCTAGATCCTGAGCTTTCCATGGATATCTTGCGTTTGTTTGAAGAATTTAATAATCATGGCACTACAGTCTTAATTGCCACTCATGATTTAGGGCTGATCTCGCGAATGAAATACCGTAGCTTAACCTTAAAAGATGGTCGCATGAGTGAAGATCCATTGGCAGAGGCAACACTATGAGTTTGTTATTCAAAGGCCGAAAAAGCCAAAATGAACGAGTAAAAAAATCAGTTTTTGCAGCCGGCTATTTTTTTGTGCTGAATATATTTCGCCAAGGTGTATATAGCCTAGGGGAAATGTGGCGCACACCGATGGCGTCAATGATGACCATTGCGGTGTTGGGTTTAAGTTTAACCTTACCAGCGACCTTGTATTTAGTGGTTAAAAATGTGCAGCAGGTCAGCAGTGGCTTTGAAGAAGCTGCAGAGATTTCATTATTTGTAAAAGAATCCATGAGTGAACAAGAAACAAAAACGCTTGTTAAACGCTTAGCACTCTACCCTGAAATTGATAATGTCACTTTTATTTCTAAACAAAATGCGCTCATTGAATTTAAAGAAGTATCAGGGTTTGGCCAAGCACTTGAATATTTAGATAGCAATCCTCTGCCAGATGTTGTTATCGTCACGCCGACTTCTCGCCATCGTCAACCAAACGCCGCGCAAGCATTATTAAAAAAGCTTGAAGCAGAGCGTGAAGTTGATTTTGGTAAATTAGATATTGCCTGGCTTGAGCGCTTAAATGCATTATTAAGCCTGTTAAAAGAAAGCGTGATCACCATCGCGTTGTTATTACTGACTTCGGTAACTTTGATCATAGGCAACACTATTCGCTTATCAATTATGGATAAGAAAGAAGAGATCCAAGTGATGAAGCTAGTCGGTGCAACCAATACCTTTATTCATGCGCCATTTTTATGGACCGGCATTTGGTATGGCATTGTTGGTGGTTTGTTTGCTTTTATATGTGTGGCCCTCATGATGTGGTGGCTTGGATCTGCAGTTACCCAAGTCGCTGGAGTGTATCAAACTAACTTTAATTTAATTGGCTTAAGTTTAGGCGAGTTTGGCGCGTTAGTGCTACTTGCAACCAGCTTAGGGTTTGTTGGCTCTTACTTATCTGTTAATCGATATATAAAAGAAATCGAACCCGATAAAGTGTAACAATTATTGTTTATAATCATTGATTAAGTTGGTTGTGGTGAATTGCTTTATCATAACCAACTGACCGCAAAGCTAGAATTCATCGCTTATTCAGGCGTTTAAAGTAGAATAAAAAACACTAAAAAACCACTTGCTTCAATCGAAAAAAAGTTTTACATTGAAGTTAGCACTCTAAGTGAAAGAGTGCTAAGATGGTTTCAAATGTTTATCACTGAGGTGAAAAATGAGTAAAGATTTATACGCAATGGCACTCACAGTTGGACAGCAAAGCGCAAGTATGGACGGTTACCTTCAAGCGGTAAGCACTATACCTATGCTAGGTGCTGAGCAAGAAAAAGAGTTAGCGACTCGCTTACAGGAAGATGGCGATCTTAACGCTGCAAAGCAACTCATCATGTCTCACCTTCGTTTTGTTGCACATATAGCTAAAGGTTATTCAGGTTACGGCCTACCGCAAGCTGATTTGATTCAAGAAGGCAATATCGGCCTGATGAAAGCAGTAAAACGTTTTGACCCATCAGTGGGCGTACGTTTGGTTTCATTTGCAGTGCATTGGATCAAGGCCGAAATACACGAGTTTGTACTTAAAAACTGGCGCATTGTTAAAGTTGCGACCACTAAAGCGCAACGCAAATTGTTTTTTAATCTTCGTAAAAACAAAAAACGTTTAGGTTGGTTTAACCAAGCTGAAGTTGCTACCGTAGCGAGTGAGCTAGGTGTGAGTGAAAAAGAAGTTCGTGAAATGGAATCGCGCATGAGCGGCCAAGACATGGGTTTTGATTTAACCGGTGACGACAGCGATGACGCACCAACTAGTACCTATTCGCCTGTGCAATACTTAACTGATGGCAGTAATGATTTAGCTGAAGAAGTTGAACAGCAACAATATCAAGAGCAATCTCATACACGTTTATTTAGTGCGTTAAAAACCCTAGATGAACGTTCACAAGACATTGTTAGTGCTCGTTGGTTATCAGACGATAAAGCAACACTGCAAGAACTGGCTGAAAAATACAGCGTATCTGCAGAGCGTGTTCGTCAACTTGAAAAAACAGCGATGAAAAAGTTACAAGCTGCAATGAGTTAATCACAGTTTTACAAAATTATTAAAAGCCCTGCATGAAAATGCGGGGCTTTTTGCGTTTAGGGAAGCTATAAGTTTTAAGCGATAAGTCATTAGTAGCAAAAATAATATGGATTTCATACAGGGCGACTGCTCCGTCGTCACGGCTATTACTTTTGCTTAATTTAATATAATGACTAGGGTCTGTTGATCTTTCAAGGTTGAATTTGCAGCAGTCTGTTTGGTATTTAGGCAAGGCAGAGTCTATGTGGTGTGGTTATTCCCCATAAATAGGCTATAACGCAGCATCAATGCCAAACAGGCACTGCCCGAAGGGTTCTGCCTAGGGGCAATTAACTCTTTGTTACTCGATTTTTACTTAGCCCACTAGGTTACAAACCTCGCGCCGCGATTAAATTGCCCCTAGTTTGAACAAATATTAATCCGCAAAGGTCAACAGACCCTAGGCGTTACAATTATTTTAAATAAAAATATACGTGCAGTATTTATACCGTGCTATTTATTTACACTCGTTAGGTTATTAATTTAAGTTTTACATTGAATTAATAATGATTCTTTTTATATTCACTTAAATCACTGATTTTAATTTATTATTCAAATCTTGTATGCGAAAATAGAACAAGATTGAGAATTGTCTCTCAATTCATACTCTAAATTAAGCTAACCCCAAGCTGTATTTATATCCGTATTTCAATTTAATTAAAGTCAGTATTAGCACTCAATATGAATTCATATTCACTAAAGAAAAAAATATTATTATCGGTTGTTCTCGCCCTCGTAATTGTTGTTGTATTATTGTCATGGTATAGCTACTCCACGCAAAAAGCGTTGTTACTGCAAAACAGTGTTGATAGTGTGAGACAAGCAGGTAAACAGCAAGCCGCGCGCATCGAAGCATGGCTAACCGATCGTCAGCGAGTGATCGCTTCTGTCGCCACTAAAGTCGAAGGTGATACGCTTAATGCATTGCAGCAAGCACAGGTATCTGGCGATTTTCAATTAACCTATTTTGGTAACCGCGACGGGCTGATGGTGGACTCTGATCCCAGCATTGACCGCTCAGGTTATGATCCTAGAACACGTCCTTGGTATCAGCAGTCACAGCAAGCTCGTAGCAGCATAATTACCAAGCCTTATTTGGATGTGGCCTTTAATCTATTGGTCGTTACCATAGCTCATCCAGCGCGTAATGGTGTGGTTGGCGGTGATGTGTCAATTGCGAGTATTGTCGATAGCGTTAGCAATATGTCTCTACCGGCAAACGGTTATGCCATCATGATGCATGAAGACGGTACTGTGATCGCCTATAAAGACTCAAGTAAATTGATGGGTAAAATCACCAATATTGAGACTAAATTAAGCAGCCGACTAATAGAATCAAGTAGCCAAACAGGCCAACTTACGCCTGTTTATTTTGAAACTGAAGCTCGGGATAAGCTAATTTGGAGTGAAAAAATCCCCAATACAGATTGGCAGCTAGTTTTTGTACTCGACAAACAAACGTTAGAGGCACCATTAGTTAGCTTGATGGTCACCCAGTTAGGACTGGCAACGTTAGCACTGATCATTAGTGTATTATCTATTTCTTGGTTGTTAAGTTTGTTACTAGGGCCACTAAGTCGCGTGTCGCAAGCGTTATCTCGTATTGCTGCAGGCAATGGTGATTTAACTCAGCGTATTACAGTCGACAGCCAAGACGAAGTCGGCATGTTAGCTGATAGCTTTAATAGTTTTGTAAGTAGTCAACATCAGCTGATCAGTCATATTCGTCAACTAGCGACTGATCTAGACTCAGATGCAGAGAAAAGTCTGTTAACCAATCAATCAAGCGTTAATGAACTACAGCGCCAACAGCAAGAAGTTACAATGGTTGCTACCGCAGTTACAGAGATGTCCAGTGCTACTCATGAAATTGCAGCTAACGCTGAAAATACCGCTGCTGCATCCCAGCAATCGGCGCAAAGCAGTATTCAGGGGAAAAGCTTAGTTGATAAAACCAGAACCACGATTAACTCATTGGCATCAGAAATTGATGAAACCACAGTTGTGATCAGTGAGCTGAGCCTGCATGCACAAGCAATCTCAAGTATTTTAACGACGATTCAGGAGATTGCAGAGCAAACTAATTTACTGGCATTAAATGCTGCGATTGAAGCGGCGCGTGCCGGCGAGCAAGGCCGTGGTTTTGCTGTTGTCGCAGACGAAGTTCGCGTGTTATCACATCGTACTCAAAACTCTACCGCAGAGATTTATACCACGATTGAAACGTTGCAAAATACCACTAAAAAAGCGGTTAGCTTGATGGATAGCAGTAAAAGTTTAGCTAATAACAGTGTTCACGACGTCAACGCCGCAGCACAAGCTTTAGAAGAAATTACTCACGCAGTGAATGAGATTTCCGACATGGCAGGGCACATTGCAGTCGCAGCTGAGGAGCAAACTCAAGTAACAAATGAGATAACCCGAAATACGGTCGCAATTAAAGATGTCACTGATGAAATCACGGCATCAGCAACAACGCATTTAAGCCAAGCAAAGGTACTGAAAGACCGCGCCACTGACTTAAATGAAAAAGTCGCCACCTTTATCCTGTAGTTTGACGTTATAGCTAGTCGGGCAGATATAGCCCTGCTAGCTTCTTTTTAGTTTTTAGTTTTTAGTTTTAAGTGGTAAGTTTTAAGCCATAAGTGACAAACGCAGCCACCACTATCTTCTTGTCCTCTTGCGAAACATTATAGAAAAAGAACTTTAAGTTAATTATTCACAAATAGGTTAGAGGCGCCGCGCTTTAGAGTTATCAACATAGGTTGGTTTGAGCGCAGCGAAATCCAACTAAAAATATCCAAACCTATAAACTACAAAGTTTTGACTTATCGACTGTCTTGAATGTGCCATTTCCGGACATTGATGAATATAATGTGTGAAGTCATAATTTAACCTCTTTGGCTTGTTTAAATCTTGCCATGAGCAATTCTTTGACTAATACTCGGGCCTTCTCTACATCAAATGCTCTAGCGGCATACCCTTTTGCAAGAATTTCTTGAGGTAAATATTCATCAAACTTATCTATGGCTTTTTCTGCAATAGCATCAGCTAAATCAATTGCTGATATGGTTTGAGCATCTCGAAAGCTTTTAAGAGCCCCGATGACATCATCAATTAAGGTATTCTCAACTTCTATAATTCCTGCAAATGCACCTGCTCCAAACCCTTTGTGTATAAGTACTGCAACGAGTGTATTTACAACTTTATCGCCGGCCCAGGGCAAAACAACGGCTGTATTGCCATACTGTAAGAAATGCGTACTTTCAAGTTTTGCAGTTTTAAAAAAGTCAGCACCTTCTTTGAAAAGTGCTTGAGCAACTGCATCACCAAATTCAATTCTTTGTTCACCAACTTGAACTCTGTAGTCACCTTCTTCCAGTATTTTAAGCATTTCTTGTCTCACTACATCATGTACAGCCATCCCTGAACCACCAAATTTAGGTGGTTTCCCTCCTTTTGCATGCTGTACTGAAATCACTTTTTTGTCTGTATCGACTAGCTCAACCACCCAACGTTTACCCGCAAATACAATATGTTGGCCCTCTAAAATAAGGCTATCTACGGGTAATGTCCCTAGTGTTTTACTACCCGTTATAATTCTAAATTCTTCAGGGGTTTTAAAAACGGCATAAAACGTATAATGATTTGTTATTTTTTCACCCATAAAACCTAAAACCAGTTCACCACTACCTAACTGGGTAATAAGATCTACCTTACCCATATGAGATAGCAAATCTTTAAAATGTGTAACAGTAACTTGTTGGAATGGACCGTCTTTACAAAGTAATACGTAGATTTGATCTGCTCTTATCCCCCCCCATTGCGCGATGAGAGCTAAAACTTGATGAAGTAATGTTGAAAAGTGATAGAGCGAAGTGTCTGCTGGTTCGTACCACTTACTTGCAACCAATAAACGTATCATCGCTAGCGATTGAACCAATTCAAGCCGCAGTTTATCTACAATACTCGATTTTTCTGTAAGGTCAGCCTCAGTTATCAGCATTCGCAAAATACTAGCGCCACCACGCCTACCTGAACGACCCATGCGCTGCCGTAAACTTGCAATAGAATGCGGCGCAGTAACTTGCACGACAGAGTTAACCTTGCCTATATCAATGCCTAACTCCAAAGTCATAGTACACACTGCTGTAGTAGGCATTTGATCTTGCTGAAGCCGAGCTTCAAGTGTTTCTCGCATTTCTTTGGCTAACGAGCCGTGATGTGGAAAAAACTCGTTAGGCACAGTGTTAATCTCACACATCTCAGAAAGAGTGGTCGCAATGCTTTCAGTGCGACTTCTGCTGTTTGCAAACACTAAGTGGTTCCCACCACGGCAAAGGCCATATAAATCGTTACATACGCTTTGCTCCGCAGTAACCGCCTCATCTATTACTACAGCGCTTTCAATGTATCCCTTCACTTGCATTTTTAACGTTGATGAAGACTGCGTTTGCTTTATTATTTTACAAGACAACGATTTATTGGGTCTTAAAGACGCCGGGACACTTTCTAAGTCACCTAAAGTGGCACTTAAAGCGGTTCTGGGTATTGGTGCGTTTACACGGCCAAGCAGATGCTCTAAGCGGTGCAGTAAGCTCAACAAGTGATGGCCACGCTCAGTACCAATAAATGCGTGAAATTCGTCTATAACTATATGCTTTAAATTCTGAAAAGCAGATTTTACCCAGCCACTGTCTCTTATTAATAATGACTCTAGGGACTCTGGCGTTATTAACATGATGCCAGATGGATTTCGTTTCAGCTTATTTTTTCGACCTTGAGGGCTATCACCATGCCAAGGTGTAACTTGTATGTCTAACAAGTCTGACAAGCTTTCTAGCCTTCGATCTTGATCGTTTATTAACGCCTTTAGCGGGCTGATATATAAAATACCTACACCGCTTACTTGATCTGCGATACTACTTATTGCAGGTAAAAAAAATGCTTCGGTTTTTCCTGCGGCAGTAGAGGCACTAATAAGCACATCAGTCTTTCCTGAGAGGATAGGGTCAATTGCTAAACATTGTATCTCTCTGAGTCGATCCCAGCCTTGTTTAAAAATCCACTGCTGAATGCGAAAATCAAGCCTTTCGTGTGCATCAATCATAATTTAAAATCAGCTAGCTCATCGTCCTCAGATTCAATTTCTAACTCTACATCGGAAGGCTTCTCCTCTGCAATATCAACATTTTTAATTAAGCTGTCCCAAGAAATACTTGGGTTTTGATCAATCACGGCAAGCATATCCAAAAACGCCTTAATCGTATTTCTTGGCGTTCTGAAGTAAGCGTCTCCAATTGTTTTACTGCAATGGACTAAAAATGCTTTAAGGGACTCGTCAGGAACTAAATATAGCGATTCATCACCTGATGCGAAAACATGCCTAAGGTTTTTAAGTAATATGAATAATTCTTCTGGCGTTAAACTTGCCAAATGCAATGCTGGAGATGAGTAATCAATAACACCAGCTTGCTTTGCAAACGTATTGCCAGCTAAACGAGATTGCAGCGCCTCATAGCTATATAACCCTTTTCTTGGATCAAGTAAAAACTCGGGTGTACCACCGAGTAAAAACCCTAAGTACTCAGCCGATCCTTGTAAGCAGTCGTTGAGTATTCTTAGAATTTGCTCGTAATTTGATAATCGTGCTTGGGTGCTATTGAGTTTGTATAAATTTACCATTTCATCGAGGTTAACTAATAACCCTTCATAGCCAGCTTGCCTTACAAATAAACTCATAAGCTTTAGAGAGTCATAAAACGACGCATCTGAGATAATACTTCTTATACCAAGATCTTTGCGAGCATCTGTTTTTGTTGCATACTCTGCTCTTAACCATTTTACAGCGTTGTTCTTAAGTTGCTCGTTATCTGTTTCATGGCCAGTCCAGTATGCTTCTATAACTTTTGCAAAGTCGTAACCACCTACAAGCTCAGAGAGAGACGCGAGCCTTTCGTGGATCACTGTGGTTATTTCCTTGCTTGTATTATCTGCTTCTTTTCGTGCCTCGGTAATAAACTTTTCAACAACACTGGTCAATGCATTACCATCAGGCTTATTACGAGTAGACATGTTTCTCATTAACTCAGAATACAAGTTTCTGGCTTGTCCAGATGATGCATGAATACGACGGTCAGGAGATAGATCTGCATTAACAGTAACTAACTTGCGCTCTAATGCTATCGCTCTTACTACACTTAAAAAGAATGTTTTACCTGAGCCGTATTCGCCAATAATTAACCGAAAAGCAGAGCCGCCCTCTGTCACTCTGTCGATATCTTTAATGAGCGCTTTAAGCTCATTACCACGACCTACTTGTATATGTTGTATGCCGACTTTTGGGGTAACACCCGATTTAAGAGACTGTATAATTGCATCGCGCTCTTTTGATCTGATTTTTTTTGCTGCCATTGTTATAACTCCCTTATCTCTTCGACTATTTCTTCATCAATGTATATATCACCGTCATCATCAATTACTGGTGCATCCACTAAATCAAATGACCAGTCATTAATGGTTTCTATAGCACCATCGACCATTAATTTTAGCTCACTACACATTTGAGCTACCTCTTCGCGACCCCATTGCGCTTTAGCACATAGCTTTTCAAACAACTGGCTATGAGCCTGATCTAATCCTTCAACTTCGTTTGTCAGCTCTGAGACTTCAATATAATCGCTTTCATCTTCATCTGAGGTAAAGATCTTTTCCAGCATATTTTTAGCTTCTGTTGTTTGGCTTTCATGAAGGGCTAAGATTGCTTCATCTAAGCTAAACTCTGATGAATTTTGACTTTTTGGCGCAAGCTGATGACTACTTGTAGTAAGCTGATGAATATCACTCGTGACAGACTCTTTATTCAACCCTAAATTCGTGTAGAGCTTCTCGATTTGTTTTACTTCTTTGTTATCGACGTTGCCATCAGCGAGCGCAATAGACAGAATAAACCGCTTCACAAATTCTATTTCTGTTTCACCTAAATTATTAAGTCTATTTTTTAAACCCGCATTATCCGATGGGGTAACTAATCGCCATGTAAGATAAGCCTTTAAAGAACGCTTTTCTGTATCCGTTAATTTCTCATCATGAGCAATTAGCTTTTCTAGCTCAGAACTTTCTGACTCATCTACAACCCCATCTATGTTTGCAACCATCGCACCTAAGCGAAGTGCGACACCCACTTGGTTAAATACATGACTAGGGACAAACTCTTCCCCATGCCCTGGAGTAAATAAGACAAGTTTGCCATCTAATCTAGGTTTTGCATGGTGGTAACGTAAGTCAGGCGCAATACCTATATCAGCAAGGCTCGCTAAGTTATAAATGAGGTCACTTTCCTTTTTATTTATCGCTTTTGGTACTGGTAAGTCTGTTTGCAACCAAAATTCAGATACATTTGTTACCCCACCATTTTCTAAAATAATAGCCTGAGCCCACCTCTTAAACTTTTCAATTAATGGTGATGGTTGACTACTAGCAATAGCGCGAGGCAGTAACATCAGTGCAGCTAAGTCATCTCTACTAGTGCCTGCTTTACCTAAGTAACGGCTACAACTAGCTAGTTCCTCAGCGACTTTATCAGCAATAGGTATTAGCTTTTTAATAGGGGCTTTTAATATGCTCGGGTCTGGTAAACTATCTAGTAAAATTTTAACGCTAGGAAGACTACCGCTGGCAGAGAAGTACTCAGCGTTTAATTTAGTTTTATTGGGCTTAACTTGCATTCCCTCAGGGAATTTTTGCTTGTAGTAAAGTTTAAAAAGTGAATCAAACTCTAAATCGCAGCGCCTAGCTGCGGTTTTTAAATTGTATTGGTCTGTATTTTTGATCCATTCAAGTGCCAACTCATCATCCACTTTTTCTGTGGCAACGATTTGCTCTGAAAGACGTAATTTAAAAAGTAGTGAATGACGTGTCTTAGGTAATATGTGTTTTTTACTTTTAAAAAATTCAGGTTTTAGTAAATACATAAATTCTAAAAAGTTTGCTGAGTAACCAGCAAAAGAGCGATTTGAAGCAAACACCTTGTGTAAACGAAGTACTTCATTAAAAATATCCTCGAATTGTTCATCTGCAACTTTATTGTCTTTGTTGTTCACAACAACAAATCTTTCAAATCCATAAAAGTACAAAAATACGAATCCTATTGGGGTATTAGCTGCGCTTCTGTCGGTTGCTAACCAGTCGAGATAGGCACCTCTACATTGCCTAGAAAGCCTGCTATAACTTGGCCAGTAACCAAGCGAATCATCAGTGTAATAACCCAGCTGATGCCCTAAAGGTGTTGATGCAGGTAAAATGGAGTTTATTAGCGCAGGGTCTGGGTCATAACTTCTCATAGACTCCATTTGCTCACCTATGTATATCAACCCCATTAGCTTACGCTTTTGTATAATAGTTTCTTTATTCTTATCAAGCCATTGGGCTTTTCTTGTGCTTTTAATGCTTATATTTTGAGGGGCTGCGCTCTCAAAAATATTAAATGTGGCGAGCTCATCTTCAGAATATGTCGCACTATCAGCACTTTCTATAATTGGGGAAGGTGTATTAACAGCAGTGATGCGTGGCTTTGGAGTTGTCTCCTTTGAGGTTGCTAATTCATTAGTTTGTTCGTGTAATTCAACGCTTACTGATGCTTTATCAATTTTAATAGATTTTATTGGGCTGATTGCATCATTGGATAGAGCAGATATAGAAGACTTAGAGGCTGACGTATCATGAGTGCCTTTTATGTCCGAGCTTGGATTATCTAATACTCGAGGCTTTGCTTTATTTGAATTTGAGCGTGAACTGGTAATTAACCAAATTATCAATATAACAACTGCAATTATAAAAATGAATTCCATGTAACATCCCTTTAAAAATGGTTGGTACCATTTTGGTATTTAAAACTCCATCGGCTACTAACATATTACTAAAAAAATCAGAAATGTATAATATTGCTGCTAGCTAATTGCAATTATTCTTAATCAAACAATAAAATCGTCTTTAATAAAGCTTAATCCATAGCTAGTGACTGACTGCTCATCGCTCGAAGCCGTAACCCAATTTGATTCTTCCATCGTTGGGTTTCGTTGCTCTCAACCACAACCTACGGTGATTAATTTAACGACGGCCTATGCTGTTTTCCTAGTACCTAGTACCTAGTACCTAGTACCTTTTCCCTTGTAACTATAGAGCCTACCTCGCACTAACCCCTTTATGATCAGCTTGCGCGAGTTGTATATATTTACGTTCTACTAGTTGTGATAGCGGCACGAGTTCAAAACCTTGTTGTTCAAGTTCGGGTAGCATGCGCTGTAAAAATTCAATGGTTTCAGGGTAAGGGTGGGCAATCGCGATGGCGAAGTTATAACGTTCGGCTTTATACTTTAGTTCGTTGAGGCGAAATTGTAACTGTTTCTCATTGGGAATATTATCTAAAAACACATGGCGGCCGACATTTTCAACGCCATATAAGTTGGCAACATTTTGCGCTTGGCTTAAGCCTGTGGTGCGGCTATCTAAAAAGTACAGGTTGCGCTTTTTCAGCACCTCCATAGTCCATTTCATGGGCAGGCTTTCTTGAGTAAGTGCTGAGCCCATATGATTATTTACACCTTTCACCTGAGGTAAGGTTGCAAGCGCATTGCCGAGGGTGATTTGTAATTGTTCTTTGCTCATATCGCTGGTAAGTGCGCCGGGGCCTAGTGCTTTGCTGCTGTCGAGTGCTTGCATGGGAATATGTAGCAGTAATTCTTTATTTGATTTACTGGCTAAGCGCGCAAAAATTTGCGAATACGGGGTATGAGGCAAAATCGAGAACGATATTTTACCTGGTAAATTTAGGATTTCGAGGTCGCGTTGATGGTTGCCAATATCATCAATTACAATCGCTATTTGCTTATTTGCGGCAAGCGTAGGCAAGCTAAAAAAAAGCCAGAACAACCAAGTTAATTTTTTCACGTTTATAATTTTTATTATCTTTTTTATAGTGAGCTAAAAGCTTTATTTCATAGTTAATAGCTGCTGTGCTTTTAATAACAGTGGATCAGCTGAGTCTGTGCGTGACCATAGCTGATCGTCATTTCCTTGTTCGTTTTTTATTATAACTACTTTATCAATTTGCGAAAGGGTTGATTGATTAATCGCCACATCAGGGGTTACGCCAATGCCATCAATTGATTGTCCTGAGGGGGTAAAGTATTTTGCAGTGGTTAGTTTTAGTGCTGTATTACCATTGCCTAATGGGATCAGAGACTGCACAGAGCCTTTGCCAAATGATTGGCTGCCAATTAGTGTGGCACGGTGATTGTCTTTAAGTGCAGCGGCTAAAATCTCTGCTGCTGAGGCCGAGTTTTCATTAATAAGTACCACGATTGGCGCACCATTTAAAATATCACCTTTTTTGGCGCGAAAGTGCTGGTTTGCATCATAAAAGCGACCTTTGGTGGTGACTATGGTGCCACTTTGTAAAAACAGATCCGATACCGCTACAGCACTTTGTAATGTGCCGCCTGGATTGTCGCGTAAATCGAGCACTAAGCCTGTAAGTGGATTACCGTAATGGCTTTGCAGTGCTGTTATTTGCCGCGCAACATCATGCAAGGTGTGATTGGTAAAACTATTTATTGCCAAATAACCAATACCAAACTCTGATAATGAACTGGTGACACTCTCTAAGTTAATTTCTGATCTAGTCAGAGTAAAATAAATGGCTTGTGGTGAATTACCTCGTTCAATCGTTAAGGTAACCGTTGCTGTGTCACTCGCTTTAATCATTTGTGCAACTTGATTGATGTCTTTATGTGCGACCGTTTGCTGATTAACGGCAAGTAGCACATCATTCATTTGTACTCCGGCAATGGCTGCGGGAGAATCTTTGATCGTATTTACAATAATAATTTTTTGTTGTTGCTGTTTTACTTCAATCCCAAGGCCTGTATAGCGGCCGTTAGTGCTGCTAAATAGCGCTTCTAACTCGTGTTCATCAAGGTACTTAGAGTATGGGTCTAGCTGTGCAAGCAGGGCTTCAAATTGTTGGCTGCTTTCAAAGCTTTGTTGTAAAGCTAAGTCTTCAACATAATAGGCATGGATATTAAAGAGGATTTCGTTTTTTTGTTGGCTTTTTAAATCGCCCACCGAGGTCACTGCAAAGCTATTAAAACTTAGGCACAAAAAAACGCTAACGAGTAATAAATAGCTTATTAGAATGCGATTAAAAGCAGGGTATTGTAACCGCTGTATTTGTAATTGTGTATTTAGCATCAGCTGCTCCCAGTGGGGTGCAGCTGTTTAATCAATTAAATGCGTCTGCACCATGTTACAGGATTTACTGCGCGTCCTTTGTGGCGTATTTCAAAGTATAGACCAGAATTTGCTTGTCCGCCGCTTTGACCAACTAAAGCGATAATATCGCCTTGGCGTACTATATCACCTACGTCTTTTAGTAAGGTTTGAGTATGGCCGTATAAACTCATAAAGCCTTCACCGTGGTCAATAACAATAACCCAGCCGTAGCCTTTTAACCAATCAGCAAACACGACTTGACCGTTGTGGACGCTATGCACATTATTGCCTTCATTAGCGCCAATTAATACGCCTTTCCAGTCAATACCACCGTGCTTATGTTGGCCGAAGCTGTGCTCAATTTTACCTTTTGTTGGCCAGTTTAATTTACCTTTACTGGCTGATAGGCCCAGCAACTCAACCTTTTTAGTTTTTTCTTTTTCAAGTTCTTGCAAGGTAGCTACTAGGGTTTTTTCATTATCTTTTAAGTAATCAATTGAGTTTTTGGTTGAGCTAAGCTTGGTTTTTAATTCACTGATGTTGGCTTTTCGTTGTTGTTGCGCTGCAATGAGTGCTTGATGACGATTGGCTTGCTCTTTATGGAGCACAACTAAGTGTTGCTTGGTTTTTTCAAGTTCGGTTTGTACATCCGCTATTTCAATCAGGAGTGCTTTTAACTCATCAATTTGCTCAATACGCGCTTTGTTGAGGTAATTATAATAACTTAAGGTGCGTTCAACCTGTGCAGTATTTTCTTGATTTAATAGCATTTTAGAGTAGTCATGTCCGCCAGACATATAGGCACTTTTAATTTGTGCGGCGAGTGCATGTTGCTGCTCTAGGCGTTTTTCCTCAAGTGCTTCAGCTTGCTGCTGTTGCTGCTGTTGTTGTTTTTCAGTATCGCGAATTGATTGCTCGGCAATATTCAGTGCCTTGGCATTTTTTGCGATCTCGAGTTCGTGCTGTTGCAGGTTCTTTTGCGATTTTTCGATGTCTTTACGCTGGGCGGCAAGTTCAGCTTGGCTTTGCTTTAATGCTGTTTGGATTTCGCTGAGATCTTTTTTAGTACGATCTTCATTAGCGACGGCAGGGGCCGTCACTAATGAAGTGAGTATTAACGCAGTAACAACGAGCGTACTAAAAATTAATGGGTTAATACTTTTGTTCATGGTTTATTTCAATGTCATGATTGGTGTGCCAGTCATCTCGCTTGGTTGTTCCATGCCCATTAAGTGCAACATGGTTGGCGCAACATCACTGAGGGCTTTGCCTTCGCTTGGTGTTGCATCACGACCAACATAAATGAAATGAACCGGTTCACTGGTGTGTGCGGTATGCGCTTGGCCAGTTTTAAGGTTAGCCATTTGTTCAGCATTGCCGTGATCAGCTGTAATTAATGCTTCACCACCAAATTCTTCAAGGGCAGCAACAACACGACCAATACATTGATCGACTGCTTCACAGGCTTTTACTGCGGCTTCAAATACACCTGAGTGACCGACCATATCGCCATTTGGATAGTTACAAATAATTGCATCGTATTTACCGCTTTTAATCGCTTCGACGAGTTTATCGGTGAGCATTTCTGAATTCATTTCAGGTTGTAAATCGTAGGTCGCAACTTGTGGTGATGGGATCAGCTCGCGGGTTTCACCTTCAAATTCATCTTCACGTCCGCCACTAAAGAAAAACGTCACATGTGCATATTTTTCAGTTTCAGAAATACGTAGCTGTGTTTTATGGTGTTTTTCAAACCATTCACCCAATACATTAGTCAAAGGGACTGTGGCAAAGGCTGCTGGTGCGTCGATGTCTGCTGCGTATTCGGTCAACATAACAAAGCCGCTTAGTGCGGGGGCTTTTTTCTTGGCGAAACCGTCAAAGTCTTTATCAACAAATGCGCGGGTCATTTCACGAGCACGGTCGGCTCTAAAGTTTAAGAAAATAACCGTATCACCGTCATTAATTTGTACTGCGTCTTGGCCTTGTGCTGCTATGGTAGTTGCAGCAACAAACTCATCGTTTTCATCACGTTCGTAAGCCGCAGCTAATGCATCAACACCATTTTCGTAGCTATGTTGTGCGATCCCACTGACCATTAGATCATAAGCTTGCTCTACTCGGTTCCAGCGATTATCGCGGTCCATTGCATAGTAGCGGCCAATGATTGATGCTAAGCGACCACAGTTTAATTTGCTAAACAGCGCTTCAATACGTTCAATTGACGTTTTTGCGCTACGTGGTGGAGTGTCTCGGCCATCTAAAAATGCATGAAAATACACTTCTTTAGCACCGCGCGCTGCAGCTAATTCAATTGCAGCTACAATATGATCTTCATGACTATGCACACCACCTGGGCTTAATAAACCCATTAAATGCACCGCTTTATCAGCATTTACTGCTTTATCAATGTTTTCAACTAGTGTTGGATTATGTGCAAACTCACCGTCGTTTATTGCTTTAGTGATGCGGGTGAAATCTTGATAAACCACACGGCCAGCACCTAAGTTGACGTGGCCTACTTCTGAGTTGCCCATTTGCCCATCAGGAAGACCAACATCTAAACCTGATGCAGAAATTAGGGTGTGCGGGCGAGTTGCCCAAAGTTCGTCTAAAACAGGGGTATTTGCCGCTAAAATTGCGTTGCTTTGGGTATCTTCACGGTATCCCCAACCATCTAAAATCATTAATACGAGAGGTTTTTTATGTTGTGTCATTTTTGTTCCTGAAAATTAGCTCCTGCTTAGCCTTAGCATACCGTGTTTTGTGGTTATGATCAGCAATCAAAGGGACATATTAAAATATTTCACTCTCTGGTAATTTCTAATCAAGCACGTATACTTGCGTGGCTAGGGCATTGCCCTTACGTTTAACCCCAGTGCTACAGGCGCGGGACAATTTTCATAGTGGAAGACGCATGGATCAATATATTGAATTTGTCGGTAATCATCCGATATTAAGTTTAGCTTGGGTTGCTTTAGTTGCACTCATCGTGGGCGGCTGGTTTAAAAGTAAGTTTTCAGCAATTCGTCAAATAAATCCGCAACAATTAACGTTATTAATTAACCGTGAAGACGGTGTCGTTGTAGATATACGTGCACAAAAAGAATTTAATAATGGCCGTATAGCAGGCGCTGAGCATATTAGCCCTGAAAAAGCGAAACAATCTGACTTCTCAAGCCTTGAAAAGTCTAAGAGTAAACCCATTATATTGGTATGTACCACAGGCATGACAGCCTCAGGTATCGCAACTGCTATGCATAAAGCTGGTTTTGAATCAGTTTATGTTTTATCTGGTGGTATGGGTGCATGGCAAAGTGCTGGTCTACCAACGACAACAGGTCGCTAATTAAGTTAGTTAGGCCGATAGAGGAATTGTTATGAGTAATGTTGTTCTTTACACCAAAGCGTATTGCCCTTTTTGTCAGCGTGCTTTAGCGTTGCTAACAAATAAAGGTGTGCAATTTACAAATATCGACATTGGTGTACAGCCTGAATTACGTGACGAAATGATCGCCAAAGCAGGTGGCGCGAGCACAGTACCGCAAATTTTTATTAATGATGAGCATATCGGCGGTTGTGACGACATGATGGCGATTGAAGCCCAAGGCAAACTTGACGCTAAGTTAAACGCTTAAGCATTTATTATAAAAACGATTAAAAGTTAGGAATTATCATGAACGAAGAAAATCAGAACGTAGCAGCACAAGAAGAAACTGGCGCACAATTTACGATCCAACGTATTTACACAAAAGACGTGTCTTTTGAAACGCCTAATTCACCTGCTATTTTCCAAAAAGAATGGACACCAGAAGTTAAGCTTGACCTTGATACACGTTCTAATAAATTAGACGAAGGCGTGTTTGAAGTAGTATTAGCACTGACTGTTACAGCTTCTATCGGTGAAGAAACGGCTTTTTTATGTGAAATTCAACAAGCGGGTATTTTCACTATCGCTGAAGTTGAAGAAGTACAACTTGCACACATGCTTGGCGCATTCTGCCCGAACGTATTGTTCCCGTACGCACGTGAAGCGGTATCTAACTTAGTTAACCGTGGTACATTCCCACAGCTTAACCTTGCACCTGTGAACTTTGATGCGTTATTTGCTCAATACATGCAGCAACGTGCAGCGCAAGCTGAACAGGCAACTGCAGACGCATAACTTATGAGTACAGCCAATTCAGCTGTTACTGTATTAGGGGCGGGGTCTTATGGCACCGCCCTTGCTATTTGTTTAGCCCGAAACGGTCACCAAGTGACACTTTGGGGTCGCAATAGCGATGACGTTGCCACGCTTGCAGCTGAGCGGAAAAATCAACGTTACCTACCTGATGTCACTTTTCCTGACACTTTACACCTTGAAGCCGACTTACACACCGCAGTAACTGCAAGCCAAGTGATCTTGGTTGTTGTGCCAAGTCATGCATTTGGCGATACGCTACAGCAAATTAAGCCTTCATTACTTGAAGGGGCACAAGTTGCATGGGCCACCAAAGGGCTTGAACCAGATACAGGCCGACTTTTGCAAGAGGTTGCACAGCAAGAATTAGGTGATGATGTGCCACTTGCGGTCGTATCAGGCCCTACATTTGCTAAAGAAATGGCGATGGGTTTACCTACTGCAATTTCAGTGTCGTCAACATCAACAGCCTTTGCAAAACAGTTAGCTGAACTATTGCATTGTGGTCGCTCATTTAGGGTCTATAACAATAATGATTTTATTGGTATTCAGCTCGGTGGCGCGGTTAAAAATGTGATTGCGATTGGCGCTGGTATGTCTGACGGCTTTGGTTTTGGTGCTAATGCGCGGACAGCATTGATCACCCGTGGTTTAGCTGAGTTATGCCGGTTAGGCTGCGCGCTTGGTGCTAAGTCAGAAACCTTTATGGGCATGGCTGGGCTGGGAGATTTGATCCTAACGTGCACCGATAATCAGTCTCGTAACCGTCGTTTTGGTTTAGCACTGGGTAAAGGTGAAAAGGTAGAGCAGGCGATAGCATCAATTGGTCAAGTGGTCGAAGGTTATCGCAACACCAAAGAAGTCTATTTACTTGCACAACGTACTGGTATCGAAATGCCGATCACTGAGCAAATCTATCAGGTACTTTATGAAAATAAAGACGTGAAAGAAGCCGCGATGGCTTTATTAGGTCGCGAGCAAAAATCAGAGTAACAGTGCCTTGTAGCTGCCAGCGTTTATGGGTTTGTATAAACGCTGGTAGTTAATCTTATAACTAACAAGGTACTTAGTCATTCATCAAATTAGATTGTTTTCTCAGATTGTTTTTTTCGAGATAAGTAGCTACCTTTTCAGCACAAAGCGGACGACTATAATAATAGCCTTGCATCGTATTACAGCCCATAACATGCAGCATATAAGCCTGCTCTTTAGTTTCAACTCCTTCGGCAACAACATCGATATGTAAGTATTTAGCGAGGCGAATAATTGTCGCGGTAATATTACGATCCTGCTCACTATCGACAATATCTTTAATAAAAGAGCGATCAATTTTTAAAGTATCGATTGGAAAACGTTTTAAATAACCCAATGATGAATGACCAGTACCAAAGTCATCCAGCGCAATGGTAAAGCCAAATGCTTTTAAGCGGTTCATTTGCTGTTGGGCAAATTCAGGGTTATCCATCATGGCACTTTCGGTTATTTCTAACTCAACACAGCGTGCAGGCACATCATAGTTTGTTAAACACTCAGTGAGGGTTTCGACTAAACTACTTTGCTGAAAGTGCAGAGCCGAAATATTAATTGCCACTTTACCAAAACTTACTCCTTCATTACGCCATAACTCTAGTTGTTTAAATAGCTGCTTCATTAGCAATAAAGTGAGTGGAATAATTGCGCCATTTTGTTCTGCAAGGGGGATAAATTCAGCCGGGCTAATGATGCTGCCATCAACTTGCGGCCAACGCACTAAGGCTTCAAAACCATGTATTTGATCTTTATCTGCGTTATATTTTACTTGGTAAAATAATTGAAAGTCCTGATGTTCGATTGCCCGAAAAAGTGCGCTTTCTTTACTAAGTTCATTCATATCAATTGTGTGTTTAGATTTATCAAAAAATTGATAATTATTATGACCTATCTTTTTAGCGTGATTGAGCGCACTATTGGCGCTGCGCATCAGTGCTTCGCTGTTATAACCGTTTTCTGGGTACCCGGCGATACCACAACAGGCAGAAATAAAGCTCTCTATACCCTCAAGCATAAACGGTGTTTGGAATTGTTTAAGGATATTATCGGCCAGTTTTTTGGCGAAAAAGACGGACATGCCTGAATATAAATAGGGCGGTACGAGTATAGCAAATTCATCTCCCCCTAAGCGGGCCAAGGTATAACCAGAATCAAGATTACGAGTGAGTCTGCCCGCAACTTCTTTTAATAGTTCATCACCGATTGCGTGACCAAGGGATTCGTTAATTTTATTAAAATTGTCTAAATCTATAAAAATAATCAGTAAATTAGGGAAGTTGTTATTACAGCTGGCAATTGCCTTATTTACAGATTCAATAAAAATAGTGCGATTGGAAAGCCCAGTGACAGAATCTCGAGTGGTTAATTTAAGCATCGCACGTTCATTATTCTTACGTGCAGTTACATCTGAAAATAACCCAATATAATGCGCGCTACTAGTACGTAGGTTAGGGGTTTTTACTTTGGTTATCGATAAATCTAAGGCATAGGGTTGCCCGTCTTTACGCACATTCCAAATTTCACCAGACCAATAACCATCAACCTCTAGATCATTATAAATGAGGCTTTCTAATTTTTTATCGCGACCGTTTACAGTAAATGCTTTTGGTTTTTTACCCACTACATCAGCAAGAGTAAAGCCACAAATAGTTGTAAATGCTTGGTTTATGTTCGTGATTTGAAACTGCTCATTGGCGATCCAAATGGCATCTTTTGATTGCGTCATTAACGCGTTGACCAAATTATGCTTAGCACCACTTTTTAATCTATAAACAATTAACAGCAGTAAAATAGCAAAAATAGCCGCTAAAACGAGGTGGTTGATCCAGTGAGGGAAGGCAAAAGCCGTTTGTTTAATCATTAACACTAACGGCTCGTTATTTACTTGATTAAGGTTTTTAACTTCAAGATAAATATTCTTTGCATTACTAGCCAGAGACAGCATGGTCTGAGCATTCGGCAGTGCTAGCCAATCGCCATTGGGATCGAGTCGGTAATTGAGCTGCATAGGTAAGAGGCCATTACTGCTAAACCAAACAGAGATGCCTTTTAGCGGTTGGCTGGTATTTACTGCGTTGGTTGCTAAGTGGTAATAGTCTTGGTCTTGCTCTTGATAGTGTAAAGTCAGATGACTGATTAAAAAAGAGCTGTTTTGAGGTGGTACTTGTGTTGAATGCACTTCTAATAAAGTATTACCCGTTGGCGCAAACAACATTATTTTATCACGGTAGCTAACGCTAAAGAGTGATTTTGGAAGTTGCTCATAACTAATAGAATCATCAATATAAGCGGCAATACTATGAGTGGCATTTTCAACCCATAGGTTAGTGCTGGGTTTGTAGAGTTTTATCGCTTGAGAATCAACTATCCACAAAGCATTTTGTGGTGCTTCGTAAATGGCTGTGGTGTTAAATGTACTTACTTTATCAAAATTTATCTCAAGTGTTATTTGCTGAGAATTTTCAGGTGCTTGCCATTGGCTCTGCCATAAGCCGTTACTTGTCGCAAGCCAAAGCCTTGAAGAGTTGCGTTGATAATACATAGCATTGATCTGCCCGAGGGCTTCAGTTTCAAGCTCAAGGGCGGTGAGCTGTTGTTTAGCAATATAAAATAATTGCTCACCATCACTTGCGAGATATTGCTCGTCATTAAGGGATGTTAAAGCATTAATGTTACTAATTGGTAGTGTTTGGCTTTGTTGCTGCGTCGCAAAATCATATTTTATTAATTGCTTTTTGGTTGCTACCCACAGTGTTGTTGGGGCAGTTGAATGCAGCGCAGCAACTTGATCCTTTATTAATAAATCAAAAGTGAGGTTGCGGGCACTGTATAAATATAAACCAGTGTCGGTTGCAACAGCCCATTTATCTTCGCGCAGATAAGCGATGGTAATAATTTTTTTATGTTGTGTAAAATTACCTAACTGTTCCAACATGTCAAAGTATTGCTGCATACGCGGAGCAGGATTATCGGTGATAGGGGTTGTGATAATTTGCATTGCAGGGAGCTTTAGCCAGCTTTTAGTGGCAGTTTGCAGCCACAGTTGTTGGTTGTTTTGTTTAATTGATAAAAAGCGTGCAGGAGCACTATAAAACAAAGGATTCGTGTTTTTGGTCGTTAAATCATGTTTATAAGCGCGATTTTTATGCAAATAATAGAGCTGATCATCAAAGTAATTTAGTTGTTGAACATGCGCATGCTGGAGTTTTATTTCTTGCATAGAGTGCGTGTTGTTAAACAGGTAATGTTGGTCGTTATTGGTATTGATAAGGATCGCTGCTGAGGTTTGACTTGGACTTAACTGCGCGATAGGCGCGGGGACGATGAGCTGAGCTGTAATTGCATTACTTGCTAAATCAAAGTGACTAACTAAATTACTACCTGAATGTAGCCATAGGCTGTTGTTAAATCCCAATGCGAGTTCGACGATCTGCTCTGAAAAGGCGAATGGGGAATGGAGTTTTTCGTCTTTTATAGTGTGGATCTGACCTTGGTATAGAAAGTAAAAGCCGAGCTCGGTGGTTAATATCGGCTGTTTTAGCGGTGTTGCGGTTAGTTGAATTAACTGGTTGTTAATTAAGTTGATTAAACTCAGCCCTTGCTCAGTGTTAATTAATAACCAGGATTTATAAGTCGCTACTTGTAAAATGGCTTGATTCGCAAATGATGAAAAAGGCGGTGCTTGGCCACTAAAAAGATGCACCGAGTCGTAGTTAAACAGCCCTTTATTAGTTGCGAGCCAAAACGCATTACTCGGGTCTTGAGTAAAGTCATTAATGGCGGGTAGCGAAAGCTCATTCGCATTTAATTCAGCTACACTCGCGTTTACATTTACAGTAGATAACATACTAATAAAACAGCATGTTTGAAGGATAAAACGCATTACAATCCGTTGAATCAGTTTAAAAAGAACTTATTTAGAATAGTGTAGGAATAGAAATAATGCGAATCCACGCAAGGCAAATTTATTGCGCTAGGCGGTGCTAAATTTTAAAGATAATTAGAGGAGAAAGCGCCCAATGGTATAGGCGCATTTTAATATCACTTACTGCGCGTTAGGAAAGCCTAACTGACGCCATGATTCATAAACAAAAACAGCCACTGCGTTAGATAAGTTCATGCTTCTACTGTTAGCTTGCATAGGAATACGCACGCGTTGTTCATTAGGTAGTGATTGAATTATATCATCTGGTAAGCCACGGGTTTCTGGGCCAAACACTAAACAATCACCCGCTTCATAACTTGCTTGATGGTGAAACTGACTGCCTTTAGTGGTACATGCATATACTTTTTTAGGTTGGCATTTTTCTAAGTAAGCTACAAATGATGGATGGCGTTGCACATGGCTAAATTCATGGTAATCAAGGCCAGCTCTTTTCACGCGCTTATCGTCCCACTCAAAGCCCAAAGGCTCGATTAAATGCAAAGCATAGCCCGTATTTGCACACAGGCGAATAATATTCCCTGTGTTAGGTGGAATTTCAGGTTGGTATAAAACGATATCAAGCATAACGAGCCTTATTGGTGATCTACATTTTGACGTTCGAGAGTATACACGAAACAGATAAAAAAAATGATATACTCATTTTAAGTAAACACTTTAGGCATAGGCAAAAACGTGCATCAGCGCAGTTATGAGTTTTGGGTAAAAACAGCAAGTGTGGTCACTATGGTGATGGTGAGTTTAATGATTGCTGCTAAATGTTGGGCATGGCTTGCGTCTGGCTCTGCGTCTATGCTCGGATCACTTACCGACTCATTGATGGATATTACCGCTTCAGCAATGAGTTTTATGGTGCTCTTTTATGCACTGCGCCCAGCTGATGACGATCATCGTTTTGGCCATGGTAAAGCCGAAGCCTTGGCGGGTTTAGGGCAAGCGGCATTTATTGCAGGCTCTGGCTGTTTATTGGCGTTTCATGGTATTGAACGATTGTTTAATCCTGTGGTGTTAAATCATTCAATGCTCGGGGTATGGGTTAGTCTATTTGCGATTGCTTGCACCTTAGTGGTGGTTTATGTACAAACTCAAGTCATTAAGCATACCGAGTCCATTGCAGTTAAAGCAGACTCTGTGCATTACAAAGGCGATATAATTTTAAATGCAGCAGTACTGCTGGCCATACTGCTTGCGCAAAATGACATGCTGTACGCGGATCCTATTTTTGCCATTGGCGTGGCAGGTTATTTGCTTTATAACAGTTGGGATATTGCTAGGCAAAGCGCTGATCATTTAATGGATAAAGAGCTACCTGAGGACGAAAAAGCCAGTATCATATCAATCGCTAACAGTCATAACGATGTATTTGGCGTACACGATGTACGCACGCGACAAGGTGGTAAAATTAAGTTTATTCAAATGCATTTAGAGCTTGAAGATCAACTCCCCTTGATCCGTGCTCATTATGTAGCGGATGAAGTAGTGGCGATGATCCAACAAGAATTTAATTGTGAAATGGATATTTTGATCCATCAAGATCCAATGTCATTGAGTCATAGCCGCGCTCAAGTTAATGAATCACAAAACTGATAAAAACGGCTAAGCACAGCTTTGCGAATGGTGTCTTGTTCAAACAGTAACTCGTGCTTAGCATTCGTAAATGTTTGTAAAATAGCATTACTTTGACGGTGAACTAAGGCTAATTGGGCTTGGTTATCAACCACAGTATCGTGCTCAGCACTGGCTATAAAAAGTGGAATCGATAGCTGTTGTTGCTCAATAGTTGTCATAAAACCAAAAGCTTCATTCAACCAGCCGTAAGTCACCCCGCCTAATTGTAGCGCGCTATCCGTTTGGTAGGTCTGTCTAAATAAATCATAGCGAGTTTCGCTACTGGTAAGGTCGTTCTGTGTAAAAGCAATAGGCAGATAATCTGCTTGGCCAAATGCATAGTGTTTATTAAAACCAAATAAACAGGCAATACGAGCGGCAAGTTTAGCAACTGGTTTGGGAATACCTTTAGTGAAAATATCAAACATGGGCGAAGACAAAAATACCCCACTGTAGTTATGTTCAAACCGGGTTAGGAAATCAAAAGCAATCGCGCCGCCCATTGAATGCCCGAGGATGACCTTTTTGCCTTGGTAGAGTTTACTGACAATTAAACGGTCAAACAGTGCTAAATCATCAGCATAATCACTAAATTTATTAACAAAACCTTTATGAGGGTTGGCTAAAGCGCGATAAGAACGGCCTTGGCCTTGATGATCAATAATAAACACCGCATAGTTATTTTTGTATAACTCCCAGATTAGCTCTTGGTATTTATCTAATCCTTCAATGCGTCCAGAGCAAATAACAATAGCGGCCTTGGCATGCTCAGGTATCACATAGCCATAATATAAATCGCCATTATCGGTAGTCAGCTGCGCTTTGTGCAACTGCTGCTGAAAAAACTCTGTGATCTCAGGTTGTTGGGAAAGTAAGTTTTGCTCTGTGCTGTAAAACATAATGGCCATGATTATTTTTGTTTATCCAGAGGTAAGGCGATACGCACACATAACCCACTTGGTTGTTTATTATGCAGCGTTAAACTGCCAGAATGGGCGGCAATTGCATTTTTAGCAATTGCTAAGCCAAGTCCTGTACCGCCGCTAGTTCTGTCTCGTGCATCAGATTGGCGAAAAAATGGCTCACATAATTTGGCTAAATTTTGCGGTTCGACGCCCGGGCCATCATCGCTGATCTCTATATAAATAGCATCACTTAAACTCAATGTTAGGGTGATTGTTTGCTCTGCATATTTTATTGCGTTGCGTAAAACATTCTCTAGCGCACTGGCAATGAGACTCTCGTCACAATAAATATCAACATTGAGTTGACCATTTATAATTAATTGCTTATTGGTCTGTTTAGCTTCAAATTGCGCATCATTCAAAACATGATCAATAATGATCTGTAAGGATTGTTGATGCAGCGATAGCGCCTGACTTTTCGCCTCTAAGCGCGATACTTGCAGCACATCAGCGATCATTTTATCGAGCTGATTTGCTTCTTTTTCAATGCGTAATAAATAGGTTTGGTTTTCTTCTGGGGTCTGCATTTGCGCAAGACCCGTAGCCATTTTAAGGCGAGTTAGGGGGGAACGCAACTCGTGAGATATATCAGCCAATAAGCGCTTTTGTGCAGAAATCAGTTGCTCTAACTGAGTTGCCATACTATTAAAGTCACGGCCAAGTACGCCCAGTTCATCTTGCCTGTTTGGATCAATTTCAGCGCGCGCGGTTAAATCGCCGTCAGAGAGCTTAATTGCAGCTTGCTTTAAGTGATTAATAGGTGCAATTAGGTTACGACTAAATATAAAACTTAAAGTTAATGAAGCCAGTAAAGCAATGATCACTTTTAGCCAAATCGGCATCAGCTTTAACCGTATAAAAAAAGGTGGTTGATGATTCTCATCAATTTCGTATAGGTAAAATTGCCCCTCAGGAAGGTTTATTTCTATCGGTCCGAATGCTTGATAATACTCGGTAAAAATAATTTGTGGCGGCATGTTTTTAGTGAAATTAAGTAAACTTAAATCAATCTCACTTGATGGTACTCTGCTACTGAGCGAGTGATCTGGCTGATCTGAATTTAAATATAGTAACTTTTGTTTTGCAAGCCGCGGATGAGTTAAAATTTCGGCAATCGATTTATTATGTTTGACTACCATACGTTCGATGCCTTTGGCCGTGTATTGCAAGTTTTTCTGCATGGGCCCATGTAAGTTCTCATAACTGACTTGATTGGTCGCAATGTTACTTAAAAACACCAATGCAGTTATGGTGCCTATTACTGTTAGCCAAAACCACACAAAAATTTTGAAAAATAAAAAGTGCTGAGGATGTTTTAGCCAAGAAAACCGAGTTTTATTACTCCCCTTGGATAAAGACATAACCAGTCCCTCGCATGGTTTTTATTCGTTCTGCATTGTTGAACTCGGCAATTTTTTTACGAATATTACTCACATGCATATCAATTGAGCGATCAAAAGAGGCTAGGCGTCTACCGAGCACCTCTTCACTTATTTGCTCTTTACTGACCACTTCACCTGCATGTTTAACCAGTAAGGCAAGTACTTCATATTCAGTACCGGTTAGGCTTAGCGGGTGTTCATCTACATACGCTTCGCGGGCAGCTAAATTTATAACAATATTATTAACGGTTAACTTATTACTGCTGGTATTTGCTAGGCTAGTAATATGTTCAATACGACGAGTAATCGCTTTAACCCGCGCGAGTAATTCACGATGATTAAATGGTTTAGGAATGTAATCATCAGCGCCTAGTTCAAGACCAAAAATACGGTCAAAGTCTTCACCTTTGGCGGTTAGCATGATCACCGGCGTTAATTTTGTTTGCCTAAGCTGTTTTAATACTTCAAAACCATCTAGTTTTGGTAACATAACATCGAGTAAAATTAATGCATACTCTTGCTCAAGCGCTTGTTTTAAGCCTTGTTCGCCATCATGGGCACATTCTATTTGAAAACCTTGCGCAGTTAAGTACTCTGAGAGTAACTCACATAAACCGGTATCATCATCAATCATTAATAGCTTCATTATTTGCTCACCTTAACCACGCTGGAATAACTTCATTTTACGCCTTAACGCACTTAAAAGTGAACCTTTACACAACCTTTACATTGCTTTGCGTTGCTTTGCACTTGGTTAGTTATAGTGAATATAACAACTGAACAGACACTAAGTTACAAGCAACTCAAAGGTAATGATTATGACTATTTCAAGTAAAGTTTCTAAACTAGTATTAATTTGTGGATTAGCGACAGCAACATTAGGCACTGGCGCCGTAATAGCAAAAGAGGGCATGGATCATAAACCAGGCCATTCTCAACAGCATAAACAAGCGCGCTTTTTACTCTCTGAGCGTGGCGTTAAAAAGCTTGATTTAACTGAGCAACAACAAACTCAGTTAAAAAGCATTTTTGATGCGCAAAAAGCACAATTTAAAGCGCTACGTGGCAACGATAAACAGGCCATGAAGCAAGAGCGTGCTGCCCATAAGGCACAAATGCAAGCATTGTTAGATATGCCAGCCTTTGATGAAGCCGCAGCAAAAGAGTTATTAGCGCAGCGCCAAACCAAAGGCGAGCAATTTGGCTTAATTAACCTAAAAACGCAGCATCAAGTATGGCAAGTATTAAATGCTGAACAACGTGAAAAGTACCAAGAAATTAAAAAACACATGCGTAAAAAAGGTGACAAAAAACGCAGCCGTGACGAACAAACGGCAGGCTAAGTAATTACCAAAATTACTAAAGCGAAAAATGAAGCGCGGGAGAGATCCCGCACTTTTGTTTTCATTTCTAACAGCCCATGTAGCAGTGATTTTATATCGCGACAGGGTTTGCTCCGCAGCTGAGTTTTATCCAACGTCTAAATTATATATTTGACGGGGTATAAACCTGCGGCTACACACTGGTAGCAGGTTTATATCGCGTCATAGTGCTAACTTAATAAGTGTAAGTAATTTGCGTACATTTAAGCGCATGCACAAGACAAGCTAACCTTACTCACTTATGCTATGAATGATGCAAATAAGCCCGCCATTTCACCCGATGAAATAATCAATATTCGCGAAACGTTTAATATGTCGCGTGGAGTATTTGCAAAGCTATTGCATACATCGGCAAGAATGTTACTAGATTTTATTATTTGATGTTTAATCTACAAGGAAGAAACATGAAATTTGATATGACAATTACAGACAACTTTGCATCATTTTTTGATGAACAAAAAGGAAGTCATATTTTTATAGATAGTTTTGATAATGAAAATTTTGAAGTGAGAATAGGAAGCTTAGATGATTCGAAGCCAGCCGGTAATATTGTTGCTTTTACTGATGATGAACTGAATTCGAAGTTATTGGAATTATATAATAAGCACATTGGAGGTGCATAAAATGATTACTGAAGCTGAAATATTTGCATTAGAATGTTCGGTCAATGAAATACTTCGTCAACATAATATGTCCTTTAAAATGTCAAAGTACTTTGTGAAAGACTTGATGAATGACTCCCGTAACACTGATCCGCACCACCAGTTTTGGACACCTAATTAAGTGAGTACAATCACTAATGAGGTGAACCATGACAAACAAGAAAAAACGTATTCTCCATTCTGCTGAATTTAAAGCAGAAGCACTGAAACT
>NZ_JACJFH010000058.1:0-30129 GCF_014164495.1 Pseudoalteromonas sp. SG41-5
AACAGGCCAACTTGCCAAGAATTTGCTAGTTCAAAACCTTGTGCTAATGCACCAGCGGCCTGATGACCGATATTGAACATACCAAAAAACATTGCAGGGAACGTCGCCATCCACACTAAAATCATCATGCGTTTTAGGTCGATGTTATCACGAACGTGTGTCGCGCCTTTATTTACGTGACCAGGGGTATAAAAAATAGTTGCAGCTGCTTCATACAGCGCATAAAACTTTTCATGTTTACCACCGGCTTCAAAATGCGGCTCGATATCTTCTAGAAATTTCTTTAAACCCATCTCTCTAGCCTTCCTTCTCGATCGTAGTCAAGCAATCGCGTAGGATTGAACCATACTCGTATTTGCCTGGACAAACGAAGGTACATAACGCTAAATCTTCTTCATCAAGTTCAAGCGCCCCTAATGAAATTGCACTATCCAAATCACGGGCAATTAAGTCACGTAATAAAGGCGTTGGCAAAATATCTAAAGGCATAACACGCTCATAGCTACCAAGTGGTACCATGGCACGTTTTGAACCACCTGTTGACGTTGTCATTTTAAATAAACGACTCGGTGTAAGGTGTGATAAGAAAGTACGTGTTACTGAGAATTTATCTGTGCCTGGAGCAATCCAACCAAACAACTCTTTTTCGCGACCTTCAAGTAATACCGATACTTGAATGTGGTAACGACCTAAGAATGCTTGAGGACCTTGTGAAGTAGCGCCCGCTAAAACAGAGCCAGAGATAACACGGTTATCGCCGTCTTCTAATTCGCCTGCAACTAAATCATCTAAAGCAGCACCCAGTTGAGTTTTCACTAAACGCGGGTTTTTAACACGCGGACCAGCAAGAGAAATCACACGGTCTGTGCTAATTTCACCAGTTAGGAATAAGTGACCAAAGGCAATAACGTCTTGGTAACCGATATGCCAAACTTGCTTGCTTACCGATACTGGATCTAAATGATGGATATGTGTGCCAACAAGGCCAGCCGGATGTACGCCACCAAACTCATGTACTTCTACTTGAGGAATTGATGAGCTAGGTACTTGGCTACCTGCTTGTTTACAAACAAATACCTTACCATCGGTCAGACGTGATACCACAGCTAAACCTGCTTCAAATGCTTGTACATTTTCAGCAATAATCACTGCAGGATCTGCAGCAAGAGGGTTAGTGTCGATAGCCGTCACAAAGATCGAACTAGGATTTGCATCCACAGCTGCTACTTTGCTGAATGGGCGAGCACGTAATGCTGTCCATTGACCTGACTGGATTAGTACTTCTTTGGCTTTTTCACGATCGAGACTCGAAAGTTGCTCAGTCGAGAAAGCGTCAAAGGTGATTTGCTCACTGCCGTTTATTTCAATAACGACAGATTGCAGCACACGTTTTGCACCACGATTAATTTCTTTTACTGTACCAGCAGCTGGAGCAGTAAATAATACACCTGGATTCTTTTTGTCTTCAAAAAGTACCTGGCCTTTTTTAACTTGGTCATCCACACGAACATGCATGGTTGGACGCATACCAATAAACTCTTCACCTAGCACAGCTACACGTTTGACGGTAGAACCATCATGAATAACTTGCTGAGGCGCGCCCTCTATGGGTAAGTCCAGACCTTTTTTTATGTTGATCATACGCACTTGCACTACATTAACGGAAAGAAACTGAAAAATCGTACCGACCACGTCGCTTTTCTTGATAACCCTAAGCCAAATTCAAGATAACGAAGAACCGCCTGTTTAAATTACAAAACAAGCAACGCAGTAAAATTCCTCACATATATTGCCCGAATTTTAACATCAATCAGGGTCACTATGCGAGTGTAATTATGAAATTTATACGACAGGAGCAGTTATTTAACCTATTAGCCGCATTTGAATAAAATTCAATATAGACCAAAGTGCTATTGCTTGCGAGGTGGGATGGAAATTAATCCGCTAAATAACGATAAAGTAAAATTTATCAATAAAAAAAGTCGCCATAGCGACTTTTCAAATAAACATGGCTGAATTAATCAATCATGTTAGCTATAGCGGCAACTGGATCGACATCTTGTTCATAATCAACAGCATCAATACCAAACCCAAATAAACGTAAAAACTCATTGTGGTAACCCACGTAATCAGTTAATTCGTCTATTGTTTCTGTGGTTACGCTGTCCCACACAGTTTGAATACGCGCTTGTACATCATCTTCCAGCTCTTTGTAGTTTTGGAATAAATGACCGCCGTCATCAAAGCGTGGTGAGTCTCCATAAAGGTTCTCAGTAAATAACGCGTGAATTTGCTCGATCGTGCCTTCATAGGTCCCATCCGCTTTCATTACTTTAAATAGCGCTGAAATATAAAGCGGCATAATAGGAATTGCAGAACTTGCTTGGGTGACCACTGCATTTAATGATGATACATAAGCTTCACCGTTTAATGCTTTAGTTGATTCTTTGATTGCTACGGTTGCGCGATCTAAATCTTCTTTCGCTTTACCAATAGTCGCGTGACCGTAAATTGGCCATGTTAGTTCTTTACCGATATAAGTATAAGCACTGGTTTTAAAGTTATCAGCTAGTACATCAGCCTCTTTTAATGCATCAATCCACATTTCCCAGTCTTCGCCGCCCATCACTTTAATAGTGTTATCAATATCATCTTGGTTTGCAGCTTCTACGGTAATAGCATCAATTTCACGTTTTGAGGTGTTTAAGTTTTTAGTCGTAACTGAGTTACCAATTGGCTTAAGCGTTGATGAGTAAACTTCGCCGGTATTTGGATCAGTTCGACGCGGCGATGCAAGGCTGTATATAACTAGGTCTACTTTGCCTAAATCCGCTTTAATTGTATCAATCGCTTTTTGTTTGATTTCGTTAGAGAACGCATCGCCATTAATATTTTTTGACCATAAACCTTCAGCGTCTGCGGCCGCTTGAAATGCAGCAGTATTATACCAACCTGCAGAACCGGTTTTACGCTCAGTACCTTCTTTTTCGAAGAAAACACCTAAAGTTTTAGCACCGCCACCAAATGCAGCAGTAATACGAGATGCAAGGCCATAGCCAGTTGAAGCACCGATAACTAATACATTTTTAGGGGCATTTTTTAATGCGCCTTGTTGTTTTACATAGTTAATTTGTTCTTGTACGTGCTCTGCACAACCTACTGGGTGGGCGTTAGTACAAATGAAACCGCGAATTTTAGGCTTAATGACCATTGATCATCCTATATTTATCTCAATAAAAATTAGCGCTAGTTTAAAGGCTAATTGTAAAAATACAGGTCTGATGAGTTTTGTGTACTCTCAGACCTTGCCGTTAATCTAATTTAGAGCCACCTAAACAAGTCGGTGAGTCAGCAACCTGACCACTTTGCTCTGTAAATTCATCAGGAGTAAAAGTATGGATAGCCAATGCATGAATATGATTCGCTAACTCATCTTTTAGCACTTCATTAATTTGACGATGGCGTTGCAATAAACGTTTACCGCTAAACTCTTCACTTACTACAATCACTTTAAAGTGTGAATCGCTACCACGACTATGCATATGGCTTTCGTTCACCACATTAAGGTGCTTACACGCAATCGCATCAGCTAACTTGCTTTCAATCTGTTGTTGCATTGACATAAAACACTCATATTTTACTGGTTATTTATGTGCTTACTATATCAAGGCCACTACTATAAAGGCCAACAAATATTCATTTTTGAAAAATTGTTCGAAAAGTTAAGTTGATTCGAGGGTGTGCCAAACGTGTTTGTTTAGGAAGCGCATGTAGATATTGTTGCTGGCTAAGTCCATTCATAACCAAGCAACTCCCGCTGTGTAACGTAAGCGAAGTGACTTCCTTGGTTACTTTATGTTTTATTTTAAATACTCGTTCAGCCCCTAATGAAATCGATACAATAATAGGCTCATGGCCAAGTTCTGCTTCATCATCGGCGTGCCAGCCCATGCAATCATTCCCATCACGGTATAAGTTAACCAATAAGGCATTAAATCCAACATCAAATTGTTTATTTAATCGTAGTCGCATGGCATCTAATACATCTGGCCATGGTTCAACATTTAATGTCGAACCAGAATAACCGTAACGCACACCAGCATCAGCAATAAAACATTGCATACGTGGAATGGGATTCGTTTTCCCAAACACGGTCGTTTTTGGTTGCTGCCAAGTCAGTGAGTCGCGTAAATAGTAGAATAAATCGAGACTTTTTTGCGCACTTAACGCTTTTGCTTGGTAGTAAAAGCCATTTGGTAACATATGGGGGTTGGCCTTTTGCCGTTGCATGTTAGAATTTACCTATCATTTGATTACTGATCACTAACTATTATGACCACGCAAGCACAGTTCGGCGATAAAACATTTACTCTTGAACGTTTTCCATTGGATCAAAAAAACCGTAGCTTACAAGCTTGGGATTCAGCAGACGAGTACCTAATTGACTATGTTACTGAACATTATCCTGATTGTCGCTCTTTGCTGATTTTAAATGATAGTTTTGGAGCCTTGTCTTGTTATTTTAGTAAACAACAATTAACGGTTTGTTCAGTAAACGATTCTTATATTAGCCACCAAGCGGCGGCTTACAACTTAGCAGAAAATAAAATACCAACCACCGCATTTAGCCAGCTAGATAGCTTATCGGCTTTGCCTGAACACGTTGATTTAGTTATCTTAAAAGTGCCACGCACATTAGGCTTCTTGCAATATCAATTATCTGAGCTCAGCGAAGTACTTGCACCTGGCACTCCGGTTATTGGCGCAGCAAAAACCAAAGATGTACATAATTCAACAATTAAAGCATTCGAGCAATTTATTGGTGAAACTAAAACTAGTTTAGCAGTGAAAAAATCTCGCCTAATTATTAGCCAAGCGGAAGGTGGTTATAAAGCTGCTGATTTTCCTGTTAATTGGCCTCTTGAAGGCACTGATTTTACCATTAGTAATCACGCCAATGTGTTCTCGCGGGATTCTCTGGACATTGGTGCACGGTTCTTTTTTGACTTTTTACCACAAACCAATAAAGCAAAAAGTATTATTGATCTAGGTTGCGGTAATGGTGTGGTGGGTTTGATGACACTCGCACGCTGCCCTAACGCTGAAGTTACCTTTGTGGACGAATCATATATGGCGGTTGAATCAGCACGATTAACTGTAGAGCTCAATATGGAAGATAAGTTTGAGCAATGCCGCTTTATTGAAAATGATTGCTTAACGGGCTTTGAACGTGAAAGTGTCGATGTAGTGTTATGTAATCCGCCTTTTCACCAAGCACAAGCCGTGACAGATCACATTGCATGGCAAATGTTTAAACAAGCCAAAGACACATTAAAAAATGGCGGAGAATTACGTATTATTGGTAACCGCCACCTGGACTACCATGACAAACTAAAACGTATGTTTGGCAATTGTGAATTACTTGGTTCAAATAAAAAGTTTGTAGTATTAAGTGCCACTAAAAATAATGGAATGCTATAGCTATGATGAAATATGTTTTACCTTGTTGTGCTTTATTATCACTGTCGGCTTGCAGTAGTCAGCCTAATCAATTGATCTTAAATCCGCTCTATCAAGGTGGCAAATTAAGCTCAATTAATCAAAGTTTAAGTACCAGTGTTATTGATCTTAGAGGTGACCCAGCAACATTAAAATTAATAACCTCAGACAAAACCCAAACAATTGCCAGCCAAGGCCTTACTGAATCAATTAAAAGTGCCCTTGATAGCGCTCTTAGCCGAAACGGTGCAAGCATTTCAAATCTTGCGACTACTCGTTTTGAAGTTGATATTCATACACTGCAAGCCGTAGTAACTGAAAAAATGATGTCGCATACCAGCAATGCAAAGATTGAATTAGGTGTGCGTGTTATTCGCAGCGATAGTAACTTCAGTAAAATTTACCGTGGTAATGCAAGCCTTGAAGGACCACTAGGTCACGATAGAGCAAAAATTGAAGGACAACTCAATAAGTTGACTGAGCAGTTAATTACCCGCATGGTATCAGATCCTGAATTACTCGCATTTTTAGAAGGTTAACCATGAAACGTCTATTTTTATTATTTATATTAGTGCAACTTAGCCAAACCGTAATGGCAGCGACCGAAGGACGCTTTGTGCAAAAAAACAATATGTTCCCACGAGTTGAAATAACCACCACAATGGGGAAAATTATAGTCGAGATGGATCGCTCAAAAGCCCATATCACCGTCAATAATTTTTTAACTTACGTGATGGATGGCAGCTATAAAGGCACCGTATTTCATCGTGTTGAACGTGATGTAGAAAACGACCGAGACTTTGTCATTCAAGGTGGTGGTTACGATAGAAATTACGACGGCGTTTATGAAGGCGATCCAATCTTTAATGAAAGCGGTAACGGTTCAAAAAACGATATGTACAGTATTGCCATGGCCTATCAAGATCGTCAACCTCATTCTGGTACTCGTCAGTTTTTCTTTAACATGGACAATAACGACCACCTAAACCCTGGTAAAGACTGGGGCTTTGCCGTGTTCGGTATGGTAATGGAAGGCTACGAAACGCTTGATAAAATCATGCAAGTTGAAACGGGATTTAATGAAAAAATTGGTTATGACTTTGTACCAAAAACCCCGGTTGTTATTTTAAATATAACTGTATTAGAGCCAACCCCACTATAACAATAAAAATAGCGGCCAAACCGCTATTGCCAATGAAGGCGTTATGACTAAAAGCTTGTCGGTATCAGAATATTTTTCGTACTTTAAAGATAAACGACTTATAAATGTGTTTATTTTTGGTATGAGCAGCGGTTTTCCTTGGGTCCTCATAGGCTCCGTGATGTCTGCGTGGCTAAAAGATGAAGGCCTCAGTCGCAGCATGATTGGCTTATTTGGCATTGTATTTGGTGCTTACAGCATTAATTTTTTATGGTCACCCTTAGTCGATAGAATACAGCTGCCGTTGCTATATAACTGGCTAGGCCAGCGCCGTAGTTGGATACTATTTTGCCAATGCTTTATTTTGCTCGGAGTTATTTTACTGGCAGGATTAGATATCACCGCGCATTTAGCCATCGCAGCTGCGTTATGCTTATTAATTGCTATCGCCTCAGCGACTCAAGATATTGCTATTGATGCTTTTCGTATCGACACCCTCAGTGAAAACGAAAGCCATAAAGCAACCGCCGCAGCAGCGATGGCTACTTCTGGTTGGTGGAGCGGTTATGCTCTGCTAGGTGCTATTCCGTTTTATATGGCAGATATGCCAAGTATTGACTGGCCACAAGTGTATTACTTTTTAGCTATTGTGATGTTATTACTTATGAGTTGTGTATTTTGGGCAAAAGAACCTGAATCTAACCGCGAAGTTGTTCATGCTGAACTAGAACGTATTTATCGGCAAAAGCTGGCGCTTGGTAAGCAAACACAATTAACTAAAGTTGCAGCATGGTTGGCTGTTACTGTACTTGATCCTTTTAAAACATTCTTCGCTCGTAATGGCGTGAAGACTGCACTTGCGCTGCTCGCTTTTATCTTTTTATTTAAAATTGGTGAAGCATTTTTGGCCCGTATGTCGATTGTGTTTTATAAAGAAGTCGGCTTTTCAAACACTCAAATAGCAAACTATTCAAAGCTCGGCACGGGGCTTATCACCATTGTGTTCGCATTTTTAGGCAGTATTTTTAATCACAAGTACGGCATCGTTAAAGGTTTGTTTATTAGCGGTGTGGCAATGGCAGCATCTAACTTAATGTTTTCTTGGATCGCTCTCGCAGGCCCGCAAGAACATTTGTACGCAATGGCAATTGTCGTCGATGGCTTTACTCAAGCATGGTCATTAGTTGCTATGGTAGCATTTATATCTATGCTATGTGATCGCGCTTTTAGCGCAACACATTATGCTTTATTAGCGTCATTGGGGAATTTAGGACGAACCTTACTTTCAAGTTACAGTGGTGTGGTGATTGATGATTGGTTAGGTGGGAATTGGTCGTTATTTTTTATTTTGACTGCCTTGATGGTAATACCATCACTGATATTTTTATATCTTATTCGGCATAAATTGTATGAGTTAGAAAATAGTTACCACGGTAGGAATTAACAAGGGAAAGAAATCATTTCACATCAATGAGAGCGCTTCCCTGCGCTTACAAAAAGAAACTAAATATTAGTCTTCTTTTAATAAGCCTAAACCTTCATACGGGTCGACTTCTAATGCATCACAATAACGTAAAAATTCAATTACGTCTAAACGGCGCTCTTGGTTTTCAATTTTGCCAATAAATGAATGTGGTGTACCAAGTACTTGAGCAAGGCTACGCATTGTGTGACCTTTCTCGTGACGCTTAGTTTTAAGCCACTTGGTTAGTTTTGAGTTTTCTTCAGAAGAAACTGTTTTACCCATCATAAAAAACATCTCCTACTAGATGATTTAAAGTTAATTAATTAAGAGTGAAATTTGCCCGTCTCGCTCTTGGATACATTATATACTATTCAGACTCATGTGAAATAACTAATTTCAGCCGAGTACCCATTTAAGGAACCAGCTATTATAGATGAGCAGCTTTATTGTTAAAGTCACAACAAAACGCACGTTCTATAATTAGTTCCTTTTTAATGTAACAAATAATTAATTTAAATAAACCTTTTTTATGATTAATTATTTTTGACTTATAAATTAAATAGTTACATTATTAACTGTCCCTTTATTGTTAGGAGCAAGCGTTTATGTTCAGATTATTGTTTTTACTACCCATTATCCTCTGCTTAGTTTGGTACTTTTTTCTTAAATCAAATGGCGTACCGATCAAAAAAGGTAAGAAAGGCTTTATATATATTTTAGCGTTTTCTGCAATAGTGTTAGGTTTTTTTATTCTAATGCTCCAAGTCACTCACCCTACATAAATGAGTGACTTAAGCTAAAGTAAGCCAATTTGACGTTCACTTAGCATCTATAAACAAAAAATAAGCGCTAAAGTCAGCAAGGTTACAAAGCTCAGATCAGCAACAACAGCATCAGTTAATGAAATAATAGCTACGCAGTAATTTTAGATAAGAAGATTTTTTAGGTAATAAAAAAGCCGCTAGCTGCGGCTTTAATCAATTGCTTTAAACGCTGAAACTAGCGCCACACCCGCAGGTGGTAGTTGCATTGGGATTGGAAACAAAAAAGCGTGCGCCTTCAAGTCCTTCGGTGTAATCCACCTCACCATCAACTAAATATTGAATACTCATTGGGTCAACCACTAAGGTTACGCCATTTTTTACAATTTCTAAATCGCCTGGGTTTGCTTTTTCATCAAAAGTAAAACCATATTGGAAACCTGAACAACCTCCGCCTGTTACATAAACACGCAGTTTTAGATCTGGATTTTCTTCTTCGTCGATTAACTGTTTAACACGAACAGCAGCTGCATCGCTGAACTTAATGGGTAATTCTTCTGACATACCATAACCCTCTATACCTACATTGCTTTGATTATCTAATACCCGAGTGTTTTAATCAAGTATAGTAAACAACTACTAATTTCTTCTATAACTAGGTTGTCATCAGGAAAACCGATCCATCTTCAATAAGCTTGATCAAAAGTCACTTCTAGAGCTGACAATTTCACCTCGCATGTAATAGTGCTTTTTATCTAGCGCATCTGAATTTGTACTTTCATCATAATCAGTTACTGCAAAGCTCTCGACATCTGCATCATAGATGCGCTGAACACCATCAGACTGGCTATAATGATATACACCACTTTTATCCTTAATATAATTTCGCTCAATTTCCTCGAAAGAGTCAGGATCAAGCCCGTTTATTGCGCTGGTTTCATTTCCAGATAAATAATAAATATTACTTTTATCGCGAGCGAACTCATAGCTTGTAGTGAGTATTTCAAACGTCTGCAAGTCGGCCTCCGGTACAATAATATTTTCGCCATAAAAAATGTGGTTTTTATCTTTGGCATAACCGCTAAATAACGGTGTAAAAGAGTCGAAATCAACAGCTTTCAATATTTCATCATCATAGTAAACTGTATATTTCCCTTCTGTTTCTGAATAATTCCATTGTGGGAAGTTATCATCAAAATTTGAAAATGTTCGGGGATTTGCAGCTTCTATAATTTGATTTCTCAAGACCACTTGAGTGTCATTAAGCCAATATAATTTGTGACTGATTAATTGCCCTTTAATATTACGAGGGTCAACATCAGAAACCCGCTTCCCAAAATAATAAAAACTATGATTGTCGCTGGCATATAGTGACGTTGAATGTTCATTTTCATAGTCTTTGCTATCATAAGTAATGAAGCTATCAGGGTCTGCACCTGAAATCACTGTACCACTAAAATACACTGTATTATTAACAACAGCATAGCCACTATTTGGCACCCCTTTAATCATGTTAATAAACAAACTTGAATACCCAAAAACTACAAAAACAATGCAAACAACGACGGCACTTATTTTAGCTAATAAAAAACTGTTAATGCCTAAATAATTAATACCAAACAACCCAAATAAAATGAAGATGCCTACTGGGAAAAGCAAAAATAACATTACACTCAAAACTGCCGCTTTATTATCCACAGCTCCAGGAGCTGCAAGCATCATCGGTGACATCATCACCATTAAAGGCCAAGCCATTAATGCAAATGTAGTTATAATACTTAATAGTAGGTGCATAAAACCCTTCCAAAATTGAATATCCGTTTCTATGAGTTTGCAACTTACCCAAAGCCTTACTAAATATCAATTTGCTTTAAGTGAAATACCAGTAAAAATCTCAAGGACTTCCATTAACTATTTTGATAAACTGCCCGCTGAAATAGGTGGCGAGGAAATATGCATGTGGCTTGAAACGCTTAGGCGTCGCTTGGCAAAGCCAAAAACATCGGTGCAATTGTGCTTACTCGGCGTAAGTGCTGGACTCATTGCGGCGTTTTTGATCATTCTATTTCGCTTAACTATTCTATTTTTCCAAGGTTTGTTCCTTGAAAATCCTGACGATTTTACTACCTTACCGCCTCTTGAGCGGGTGTTAATGCCTATTATTGCTGCCTTCTTAATTGCGCTATTTGCTGCTTTGACTGGTTTTAAACATTATCGATTAGGTATTCCCTTTGTTATTCACCGTATTAAACGCCATTACGGGCAAATGCCGTTATACAACACGGTAAATCAATTTGTCGGTGGTGCACTGGCATTGATCAGTGGTTTCTCGGTTGGCCGTGAAGGGCCATCTGTACATATGGGCGCAACCGGTGCAAGTTTGCTGGCCGATAAATTACATTTGCCTCATAACGCCATGCGGACACTCAGCGGTTGCGGGGTTGCAGCTGGTATTGCCGCATCATTTAATACACCACTTGCAGCTGTTATTTTTGTGATGGAAGTGGTGCTTAGGGAATACAAAGTACATATATTTGTGCCAATAATGCTCGCTGCAGTCACTGGTGCACTGGCGACGCAGTTTGTATTTGGTGACGCATCAGAATTAGCACTGATCACAGTGACGGCATTAAGTGGCTGGCACTATCCATTTTTAATCCTGTTTGGTATGGCTTTGGGCGCGGTTGCTTATGCTTTTAACCAAAATCTAATGTTGATCATTCGTACCTTCAAACCTTTGAGTATGTTTCCACGTTTATTGCTGGCAGGTCTGATTGCTGGCGGCATTGCTTATATGGTGCCACAAGCGATGGGTTCTGGTATGAGTGCAATAACTTTGGCCGTAGAAAGCCCTGATGATGTGCAACTATTAACCACTATTTTAATTGCTAAATTACTGGCGACATTATTTGCAATTGGCTTGGGTATTCCCGGCGGGATCATTGGCCCAGTGATTGGTTTAGGCGTACTGATGGGCACTTTAATGGCCTTTTTTGCACAATTTATTAGTCCCGGCGTTGATATCTCTGGTACTTATAGCGTCTTAGGCATGGCAGGCTTATTAGCCGCCACCTTACATGCTCCACTGGCTGCTTTAACGACGGTAATGGAGTTAACCTCAAGTCCTGAAATAATCGTGCCGGCCATGTTAGTTATCTCAGCGGCATACGTCACCGCATTACAAGTATTTGGCAATCGGTCGATATTTTTACAGCAGCTCGACTTTCAAGGTTTAGCCTATCATGTCTCCCCTGCCACCGAAGCACTGCAAAAAGTCGGGGTAATGGACGAGATGGATGAAAACTTCAAACTACTCTATTCAGATGATAAAGAACAAATAGAAAGCACCTTAAATGCTGTTGATAGCCAAACCCCGTTAATTGTTTATGATCCTGAAAATGGTTATCGCCTTGCAGAATATGATTTAAGTTTAATGTCAGATCAAAATATTTCGATCAACTACATCAGCTTGCAAGGGATCAGCAGTCAAGCTACTTTGGCCGATGTGTTTGATGTATTAAAAGATAAGCGCAGCGGAGCTGTGTATATTTATAACTTACTCGATAATCAACAAATTATGGGAATAATGCGCTGGGATCAGATCCGCCACATTCTTACCATACGTAATAGCTTACTGTAACTAACAATAAGAGAACATTATGAGCGCGCTACTGATCTACAAAGCCTTACATGTATTTTTTATGATTGCCTGGTTTGCTGGCATATTTTACTTACCCCGCCTCTTTGTTTATCACGCTATGAGCGAAGAAAAGTCCTGTAACTCCATGCTCAAAGTGATGGAGCGACGGTTACTGTATTTTGTGACGCCATTTGCAGTACTAACGGCGGTGTTTGGCGTGCTGACAATTGTTGAATATGGCCGCGACTGGTTTAAATACAGCATGTGGATGCACTACAAACTAGTATTAGTGATCGTGCTATACATTTACCATGGCTATTGTTTTAAATTACTAGCGGACTTTAAACACGACCGTAATACTCGCAGCCACCGCTTTTATCGTATTTTTAACGAACTACCGGTATTAGTGCTATTAGTCATCGTATTTTTAGCTATAACTAAACCCAGCTTGTAAAATTTGCTATATACCCAAACCACTTCAAGATGCAGAAACTCGCTTCTTGAGGTGGTTTGGGTATAATATCGCGCGATTGCGTGCCCATCGATGATGGTTGATCGCGCCCCCTTTTCAATGTGATAGGAACAGCCCCCATGTTAAGTTTCCAAGGTGAAAATATTCTTTCTGTCAATCAGCTCGATCGCGACTGTATTGAACGTATTTTTGCAGTAGCCAAAAAAATGGAGCCGTATGCTAAAAAGCAAAAACGCACCAATGTATTAGAAGGCGCAATCTTAGCAAACTTATTCTTTGAGCCAAGTACCCGTACCCGCGTAAGCTTTGGTACAGCCTTTAATTTATTAGGTGGTTTGGTTCGTGAAACAACGGGGATGCAAAGCTCTGCATTAGCCAAAGGCGAGTCTTTATACGATACCGCGCGCGTTATTTCAGCTTACGCCGATGCGGTCGCTATGCGCCATCCTGATGCAGGCTCAGTGGCTGAATTTGCTACTGGCTGCTCAGTGCCAGTGATCAATGGTGGCGATGGCCCTAACGAGCATCCAACTCAAGCATTACTTGATTTATTGACAATTGAGCGTGAACTACATCGCTTCGATCAAAAAATAGATGGTATGCATATCGCCCTTGTTGGTGATTTAAAATACGGCCGTACCGTGCATTCATTATCAAAATTATTATGTCATTATAAAGATATAAAATTTTCGATGGTGGCACCTGATGGCTTACAAATGCCTAGCTATATTCTTGATGCCGTCGATAATGCGGGCCATAAAATTGAAATCGTCGATAAAATGGAAGGTAACTTAGCCGCCGATATCGTCTATCAAACCCGTATCCAAGAAGAACGCTTCCCATCGCAAGAAGAAGCCAATAAATACCGTGGTGGTTTTAGAATTAGCCAATCAATTTATAACACCCACTGCAAACCAAACTCCGTGTTAATGCACCCATTACCACGCGATAGTCGTATAGAAGCAAATGAGCTTGATAACGATTTAAACCTTAATGACAATTTAGCTATTTTCCGCCAAGTACAAAATGGCGTGTTAATTCGCATGGCGCTGTTTGCATTGACACTCGATGTTGCCGATAAAGTAGAGCAATACGAAGTTGCTGTGCCTTGGTTTAGCCGTAAACGCGATAGTTAATTTTAACGTGACAACTAATAGGATTTTTTATGACAATTAGCCAAGATTTATTTGCCCGCGCACAACAATCAATTCCCGGTGGCGTTAACTCTCCAGTACGTGCATTTAATGGCGTTGGCGGCACACCGCTATTTATTACCAAAGCCCAAGGCCCATTTACATTTGATGCTGACGGCAACCGTTATATTGATTATGTTGGCTCATGGGGCCCGATGATCATGGGTCATAATCACCCAGCTATCAAACAAGCAGTGCTTGATGCGGTAGAAAATGGCCTAAGTTACGGTGCGCCAACAGAAGCTGAAATTCTAATGGCTGAAAAAGTAAAAGAGCTAGTACCATCAATCGAAAAAGTTCGTATGGTAAGTTCTGGCACAGAAGCGACCATGAGTGCAATTCGCCTTGCTCGCGGCTTTACTGGCCGCGATAAAATTTTAAAGTTTGAAGGCTGTTACCACGGACATGCTGATTCATTATTAGTGAAAGCTGGCTCTGGCGCATTGACTATGGGCGTACCAAACTCGCCAGGTATCCCTGAAGATTTTGCCAAGCATACATTAACTGTTTCGTTTAATAACCTTGATGAAGTAAAAGCTATTTTTGCCAAATACGCTGACGAAATCGCCTGTATTATCGTAGAGCCAGTTGCTGGTAACATGAACTGTATTCCACCAGTACCGGGCTTTTTAGAAGGCCTGCGTGCAGTATGTGATGAATATAAATCAGTGCTTATTTTTGATGAAGTAATGACCGGCTTTCGCGTAGCCCTAGGTGGTGCACAAGCCTATTACAACATCATTCCAGACTTAACCTGTTTAGGTAAAGTGATTGGCGGCGGCATGCCAGTAGGCGCGTTCGGCGGTAAAACTGAGATCATGGATTACATCGCTCCTGTTGGCCCAGTTTACCAAGCAGGCACTTTATCAGGTAACCCAATTGCTATGGCTGCGGGTCTAAAATCGCTTGAGTTACTGTGCGTTGAAGGACTACATGCTGATCTTGAAGCAAAAAGTAAAGCAATCTGTGAAGGTTTTGAAGCCGCAGCAAAAGCTGCAGGCATCGCCCTAACAACTAACTATGCCGGTGGTATGTATGGTTTCTTCTTTACTGAACAAGAGAAAGTAACCACTTACCAACAAGCAACTCAGTGCGATTTAGAACGCTTTAAAAAGTTCTTTCACTTGATGCTTGAAGAAGGCGTGTATTTAGCACCATCAGCATTTGAAGCTGGTTTTGTTTGCTCTGAACACTCTGAGCAAGAAATTGCCGATACAATTGCAGCAGCAAAAAGAGCTTTTGCTAAGCTTTAAACTATTAAACATAGAAAAGCCCGCAAGGGCTTTTTTTATGTCTAAAATAAACACCTGCTCCAGTAATTACTTTACTGACAGCTTGACCTAAGTTCATAATATGCGATCAAGTGTTTAAAAATGGCATACCCCATGAAATAAATACTATCTTAAAAAGTGCAGAGTAACATATGAGAAATATTACAAACCAAAGACAAGTATTGCATAGCTTTTAAAGTAACAGTCTGGATCTATACTTGAAGCGAAAAGTGATTTAAAAGAAGTAAATCTCTTTGCAGAACAAGCATAAAACTCAGCGCAATCAATATTAATTAATGTCAAACAGCTCCAAGAAATGTCAGAAACATTCACCAAAACAATGAACTATTTAAAATCATAGCAAGATAATAGCTGCGAAAGTTATTGCTGCTTCATTCCCGTTGCTGATGCAGCAGACGTTCTTAAAAGTTCATCTGCTCGCTCTTTTTCTCTTTTTCGTTGCGCTGCAGTAGTGCAGCGTTTTCTTTTAAGCTTTGAACCTGCGATAGCTTCCATATCACACTTGTAACTGTTCGTACTTGCTATTTCTTGCTCTTTCGCACTTTGGCTATCTGCCTTATTTGGTGTGCTACCACAAGCTGCAATTAACGCTACTAAGATAAGTAAAATACTCGTTTTCATCTTTTTTCCCTAAAAGTTTTATTCCTACACGGTGTAGGTTTAAGGAACATATCTTTAAAGCGTAAACTAGTCAATACTCAATTTTGCAGTGCTAGTAGAATCAAATTAGTTTTAACACCTGCTTTGTTATGTATTTAAAACAACCTAAATATCGTAATCAAGAGCAGCTTAGTTACAGCTTGGCCTTGGCTCAAATTCACTGGCTCTAAGTGGCAGTTGAATTACTTTACCGCAGCCCGGTGGCGCTTGCTTACCCGTTAATTCATTAATAAAAGCCCAGCGAATTGAAGGCGGACGAGTATCTGCTATTGCCTCAGGGTTGAGCGGCTTAAGATAACGAATATACGTTTCTAATGCACCAACACTGCCCGTTAAGCCTGTACTTTTATTATCATCACGACCAAGCCAAGCAACGGTTACTGTATTTTGATCAAACCCTGCATACCAACTATCACGTAGATCATTACTGGTGCCCGTTTTACCAGCCAGCTGAATTGATGGGAAATGGGCATTTAAACGTTTAGCAGTGCCATCTTTAGTGACTCGCTTCATCGCGTATTTAGTCATATAAACAGCGGCTTTATCAAAACGCGGTTCAGAACTAACTTGGTGCTGATAAAGCACCCGCCCAACAGAGTCGGTTAATGCCGAAATAGATGTTAATTGACGGTATTCGCCATCAGCCGCCAACGTGGTATAAAGCTGTGCGACTTCAAAGCTCGACATTTCAACGGCACCAAGCAGTAATGATGGATAATGTGATATTTGCTCTTTAGCGCCGAGTTTATTAAGTGTATTCGCGACTTTATCAACCCCGACATCAAGTCCCAAGTTGACCGCAGGAATATTGATACTTTGACTAAACGCTTTATATAGTGGCAGCATACCGCGATATTGATGATCAAAATTCTCTGGTTGCCATACTTTGCCTTGCTCATTAGTCACTTGTACTGGCGAGTCATCTAACAAAGTAGCTAAGTTATAATGCGGTAAACCCAAAGCTGTCAAATACACAGCCGGTTTAACTAACGAGCCTATGTTGCGCTTAGTATCAAGTACGCGGTTAAAACCTAAAAAGCGCGGATCGCGTCCCGCAACTAAAGCAGATATACCGCCTTTCTCTACATTCACTGAGATCATCGCCGCTTCAAGCTGCTCTGTCGTGGCGCGTTTTTCAAGGTAAGGTAGGCTTTTTTCAATTGCCTCTTCCATTGCCGCTTGTTTTTGGAGATCAAAATAAGTGAATACACGCACGCCCGCATCGAGTACTTCTTGGTCCGGTAGTAATTTTTTCAGCTCACGATCCACCAGCTCTAAATAACCAGGATACGATTTAGGCAAGCTGTCTTTCATAGGTGCAATATCAATTGGCCGCTTTAATGCAGCACGGTATTCGCGGGTATCAATTAATTTATTATCAACCATCAAACGTAGCACTAAATCACGACGTTCCATAGTGCGTTCAGGATAACGGCGTGGATTATAATATGAAGGGCCTTTCACCATCGCAACGAGTAGTGCAATTTGATCGAATTCAAGCTCATCAACAGGCTTAGAGAAGTAAAACTCAGAAGCTAAGCCCATGCCATGCACACCTTGGTTATACGATTGACCAAGGTATACTTCGTTTAGATAAGCTTCTAAAATTTGATCTTTTGAATAGCGATAATCTAAAATTAACGCGATCAACGCTTCGTTAAATTTACGGACCAGCGTACGATCACGGGTTAAATAAATATTTTTTGCCAGCTGCTGGGTTAACGTACTACCGCCTTGAACTGTACGCCCTGCTTTAATATTGCTGTATAAAGCCCGCATAATCGAAAACACGGATACACCGTGGTGCTGATAAAAGTTCTGATCTTCAACCACTAATAATGTATCTGTAAGCATCGGCGGGAATTTATCCAACGGCACAAACTCTCGATCTTGTTTTGAATCATTGCCTATGCGCGCAATTTGTACTGGCTCTAATCGAGCATTGTTTAAACGCCTGCCAAACTTATCTTTAATACTCGCGAGTTTTTGTCCTGCAAAGCGTAACTCAATAACCTGTGCTTGCTCTAAGCCATCATAAAATTCAAATTCACGACGGAAGATTTTAATACTATCGCCCGCCTTTACATACTGACCGGTACGACTTAACTGATTGACTGATGAATAGTTTAGCCTATCCAGTTCCCACACAACTTCTTGACTAGATAAGAATTGTCCAGGGTAAAAACCCATTGCTCGTGCATAAACTTGTGCTGGTAATTGCCATTTATTGCCTTCAAATTGACGCGTAATTTTGGCGTCCAGATAAATTAAATATAAGCCCATCGCAACAATGCCAGCTAAGCTTAGTTTCCAAAAAATAGACCAGACTTTGCGACCAATTCCACGTTTTTTTATATTCGCTGCAGACGTATTTTTAGTCGAAGTTTTTTTCACCGACTTAGACGCTGTGCTTGGTGCTTTCTTTGCCGGGCGTTTTGATGGAGTTTTAGTGGAGCGGGAGTCTTTTTTATCAGCCATTGACGTTGCTATTTATTTCCAGAGTTTAATTTACAGGTGCGAGCTTAGCATATAGCTATATACCCAAGCCACCTCAAGATGCAGAATTCAGCGTTTCACAGGGGCTTAATATCAAGGCGTTACTTTGCAAGAATGGTAATCCCTTTTAAGAAGTAACAACGATGAGAGTAAGTTCCTGTGAAACGCCCAAGGGGTTGGTTTAAATGCGATTTATACTGCGTTATTGATTTTAGCAATAGAACCACTATTACTTGCAATCAATGCCTTACCTAAATCGCTTTTAATTCCAACTGAAACTCGCTTCTTGAGGTGGTTTGGGTATATTACACCTGCAAAATTAACCTTGACTGAAACTACTTGCCCCGAACTTTGGGCATTAAATTTTTTAACCTCAGTTGCGGTGGCTTCATTTTAGCGTGTACACAACCACAATGAGTGGATCATTGCCGGTATAAAAAATATAAAGCACAAGACAATATTAATAATCAAATCTTTACCCACACCCGCTTTCAAAAACACAGCAACAGGTGGTAAAAATATAGACAAAATAATCAGTAATAGTTTGTTATCCATGCTTAACCTTATTTGTAGTTGGAGTGATTTTAAGCATAGTTACTTATTGTGATTTTTGCTGTTTTAATAAACTTTAATTAAAAAAATTTAGCCTCTGCGTATATACAAAAAAAGCCCTAATCTAAATTAGGGCTTTGCTTTGAACACACAATGATTTTAAAACTTTTTACTTTTACTTAGTTACTGCGTACCGAAACAAACTCAGGGTAAGCATCAATGCCACAATCGTGTTGATCCATACCGTTTAGTTCTTCTTCTTCTGTTACCCGGATCCCCATGGTTTTCTTCAGTATTGTCCACACAATAAGTGAAGCAATAAATACAAAACCTAAGATACATACTAAGCCAATTAACTGGTTAACTAGGGTTGCATCAGTATTTGATACTGGCACTAAGATAATACCCAAGATACCGCACACACCGTGCACTGAGATAGCACCTACAGGGTCATCAATTTTAACTTTGTCTAGTGCAACAATACTGAACACCACTAATGAACCACCTAAAATACCCAGTAAACAAGCAAGTAAAGGCGACGGTGATAATGGATCTGCGGTGATAACAACCAAGCCAGCAAGCGCACCATTAAGTACCATAGTTAAATCTGCTTTACCCCATAACACTTTACAAACAAACAGTGAAGCAATGGCACCGGTTGCCGCAGCAGCGTTAGTATTTAATAATATTTTACCAACTGCAGTCGCGTTTTCAGCATCAGAGATAAGTAGTTGTGAACCACCATTAAAGCCAAACCAACCCATCCATAAAATAAATGTACCTAATGTAGCCAATGGTAAGTTAGAGCCTGGAATTGGATAAATTTCACCATTTTTACCATATTTACCTTTGCGAGCGCCGAGCATTAATACACCGGCAAGTGCTGCAGCAGCACCTGTGCCGTGAACAATGGCTGAGCCTGCAAAATCAACAAAACCCATTTCAGATAAGAAACCGCCACCCCATGTCCAGTAACCTTCAACTGGGTAGATAAAACCAGTTAACACTACCGCAAAGGCTAGAAAAGCCCACAACTTCATGCGTTCAGCAACCGCACCCGATACAATCGACATAGCGGTTGCAACAAATACGACTTGAAAGAAAAAGTCAGATTCTAAAGAATGATTAGCATCAGCGGCTTGGGTGCCAATAAGCCCACCTAGAGATGGAATTAAGCCACCTTCAGCGTTGTCTACATACATAATGTTGTAGCCAACTAGTAAGAACATGGTACATGCGATGGCATAGAGCGCCACGTTCTTAGTTAAAATTTCAGTGGTATTTTTTGAACGCACTAAGCCCGCTTCGAGCATGGCAAAACCTGCTGCCATCCACATTACTAAAATACCCGACATTAAAAAATAAAATGTATCTAACGAAAACTTGAGTTCTACGATCGTGTTTTCCATAAAGCCCCCTTAAATTGCTTCTTCATCTAATTCACCCGTACGGATACGGACAATTTGATCTAAGTCGTAAACGAAAATTTTGCCGTCGCCAATTTTGCCTGTTGATGCAATTTTGGTAATGGTCTCAACGACCCGTTGACAATTTTCGGTACGAGTAGCAATTTCCAGTTTAATTTTAGGAATAAAATCAACCTGATATTCAGCTCCGCGATACAACTCTGTATGACCGCGTTGACGACCAAAACCTTTGACGTCAACAACTGTCATCCCCTCAATGCCTAAATCAGCTAGCGCTTCTCGCACATCATCTAATTTAAATGGCTTTATTATTGCACTAATCATTTTCATAGTGGCCCCCTTCGGACGCTTATTGTTATCCTGTTTGCTAAGACAATCCAACCTTTGTGCCACTATTTTTAACGTTTTAAAAACAACAAATTACATAATAAAAACAAATTAACCGCATAAAAAATGCACCATACAGGTGCATTTTTTTAACATCTTAACTGTACTGGTGCAGCAATCTAGTTTTGTCTGACGACACAGTCTCTACTTTGTTCTTTAGCTTGATACAAAGCTTTATCAGCTAAGCGCATGGCACTTGTTAACGTAACATTTTGAAATTTTGTTAAACCAATACTCACCGTAATTGCAAATGCATCACCATTGATCACAAAATCATACTCAGACAACCGCACTCTAAACGCTTCAAGTAACGGGTAAGCTTGATCTAAATCTACATCAGTTAATACAATGGCAAACTCTTCCCCCCCCACGCGTGCAACGGTAAAATCTTTAAACGAACTACGTAATAAAGACGCCACTTGCTTTAATGCCTGATCTCCGGCTTCATGGCCAAATTTATCATTGATTGCTTTGAAAAAATCAATATCAAGTAATGCTAAACTATTGTTACGCGAGGTTTCTTTTAGCCGTTTTTCAGCAAATTGATAAAAATAACGGCGATTATAAAGGTTGGTTAAATCATCGCGAAAGGCACTTTCTTTAATATCTGCGATCAGTGACAGCTGCTCCATAGTCTGTAATACACGACAATGAAACTCTTCATTCATAAAGGGTTTGGTTAAAAAATCATTCGCGCCGAATTTAATAAACCGTGCTGATAAACCATGCTTACCCGCACCTGATAAGCCAATAATCGCTAAATCATCACGACCACGAAAATTTCGCACCGCTTTAACAAGCTCAAAACCATCCATTGTCGGCATCGCATAATCAGTTAGTAATAATTTAATCTCTGGATCATTTTTCAGTATTTTTAAAGCTTGCTCACCATCATGCGCATCTTGTACATCAAATAGCTGTTTTTCGAGCATTTGTTTCATTAATGAACGGCTTAAACGAGAATCATCAGCAATTAAGGCTTTGCAACCTTGATTACGTAATAGCTGAGCGACTAATTTAACCGCATAATGGTAAGAATCACGATTATCTTTTATTACATAATCGACTACCCCAAGCTCTAATATTTGCTGGCGTTTATATTCATCAATGGTAGATGTTAGTACTACGGTAGGGATCATTTGGTCTAAAGTATATTTAACAACTTCGCCATTCATCGCATCAGGCAGGGTTAAATCGACCAAAGCAAGCGTATACTGATGTTTTGCAATGAATTCTTTGGTCTCGGCAAGTGACCAAGCAAAATCGACAGCAACATCAAGATAATGAGCTGATAAGTGCCGCAAAACCTGCTGGACCACTTTACTATCTTCAACAACTAAAACTCTTTGCATATATCTTCTCTACACTTCAGGTGGACATTGCGAGGGTAAACTTTTTACGAGTAAAAACTAAAAGTCATAATAAGCAGTAATATACTTTATTATCAGCTTGAGCAAAATATATTGCTGAATATATACGCATAAAATAGAGTATTTACGTTACTGATAATATTTATGTCTAATGCTCACCGATTAATATCGTCGTCTAGTCTCATTCCCTTTGTTATTTACAAAAAAATTATCTTTAATAGGTTAACTATTGTTTAAAGGATCCACCATGAAGCTTATCAGTATCATTAGTGTCTCTGTGGCCATACTTACTTTGAGTGTAAGCACAGCCAGTTATGCAGAAAATCAACGTCGTATCGATGTCGATAGTAAAGTTGTCACCGAACATAAAGCGCGCATCAATGGCGAGCGTTTTTCATATACCGCAACCACAGGCACACAACCGGTATGGGATGACAAAGGCGATGCCGTTGCAACATTGCAATACACTTATTATGAACGCGATAAAGTTGACGATCGCACTAAACGCCCATTGTTAATTTCGTTTAATGGCGGACCTGGCTCTGCATCGGTATGGATGCACTTAGCCTATACTGGACCACGTGTATTAAAAATTGATGACGAAGGCTACCCTATTCAACCGTATGGTGTGAAAGACAACCCATACTCAGTGCTTGATGTTGCTGATATTGTTTACGTTAACCCAGTAAACACTGGCTACTCGCGTATTCTTGAAAACGATAAGGGTGAATTACCAAGTAAAGAAGCGCAAAAAAGCATGTTTTTTGGTGTCAATGCCGACATTAAATACCTAGCAGAATGGTTAAACACCTTTGTAAATCGCACTGAGCGCTGGCGCTCACCTAAATTTTTAATTGGTGAGAGCTACGGCACAACCCGCGTATCAGGGCTTGCCCATGAATTACAAAACAGTCAATGGATGTATATCAATGGTGTTGTGCTGGTTTCACCAACAGACATTGGTATTAAACGCGACGGTCCAATAAAAGCGGCTAACCGTCTACCTTACTTTGCTGCAACGGCTTGGTATCACAAAGCTTTAAGCCCAGCATTGCAAGCTAAAGATTTAGATGAATTACTGCCAGAAGTTGAAGACTTTACCGTTAACAAGCTAATTCCTGCACTTGCTAAAGGTGGCTTTATTAATGATCAAGAAAAACGCGCTATCATTAAACAAATGGCACTGTATGCCGGTGTATCTGAAAAGTTTGTTGCGCAAAACAACCTTGATATTCCTACCAACTTCTTTTGGAAAGAACTACTACGTGAGCGCGGTCAAACGTTAGGCCGTCTAGATTCGCGTTATTTAGGCATGGACAAGCGTGACGCTGGCGAATCTCCAGACTACTGGGCAGAGCTAACATCATGGTTGCATTCATTTACACCAGCCATCAATCACTACTTACGTGAAGAGCTTAACTATAAAACTGACGTAAAATATAACCTGTTTGGTAATGTACACCCGTGGGATCGCAGCAATAATAACACTGGTGAAAATCTGCGTTTAGCAATGGCGCAAAACCCATACCTCAATGTGATGATCCAATCAGGCTACTATGATGGTGCCACTAACTACTTTGATGCTAAATACACTTTATGGCAACTAGATCCAAGTAGTAAAATGCGTGATCGTCTAAGCTTTAAAGGCTACCGCAGTGGCCACATGATGTATTTACGCCATGCAGATTTAGAAACCTCAAATAACGATTTACGTGATTTTATTTTACAGTCACTACCAAAAGAAGGTGAAGCTGCGAAGTATTAAACAGCGCTTAAAACCACAGGATTAAAAAAGCCCGTTTTTACGGGCTTTTGTTTATCGATAATTCGGATATACTCAAACTATTGATTTTACGTTTTTGGAAAACACAGATGACTGAAAACTTCCGTGTTATGTATGCAGGTCTAGCTCAAGATATTGAGCGATCGAATGCGATTAAACAACTGGCTGTAAAGCTCAAAGCCCCTGAAAGTAAAGTAGCTGCATTTTTTGAAAACAACCCCCTATTTGCGCCTTGTGAAAAAGAAAAAGCACTCAAGCAAGCAAAGCTACTTGCCAGCGTAGGCATCAAAAGTAAACTGCAACCAATAACCAACAACACACCAGCGGTAAGTAGCAGCGATACAACCAACCAGCGAGATGAGCGTATTTTTAACGCCCTTGATTACATCACCAGTAGTTTAATTCGCATCGAAGAAAAACTCGACGACCTAGAGCAACGCTTACCAGCCACAACCCAACAACCAGATCCTGATGAAGGCGACGAGTGGCAAACTGACGACCTATTGCTAGATGAAGAGCTGACAACGCCGATCAAAAAACGCAGTAACATGCTGCTGTATTCACTTATAGCTATGGTTGTTGTCTTGCTTGTAGTACTAGGATTGTCGTTTGCATTCCCTGATTTATTCAGTTTTATGGATAATTAACAGATAAAGCAAAAATAAATATGAGCGAAAAAAGAGCACTGATCCGCCAAAAAATCCGTAAAGCACGTAATTCACTGTCAAAATTTGAGCAAGAAATTGCCGCAGAATCGCTTAAAGTGAATTTTACTCAACACTTAAAACAGCAAAAAACTATTAAAAACGCCCATATTGGCATTTATTTTAGCAATGACGCAGAGCTAGATACCTCATTGTTAATAAAAGACCTTTGGACTAAAAACCACACCCTTTACCTACCCGTTATTCACCCATTTAACGGCACTACTTTATACTTTCAGCGCTATGAAGAAAATTCACCCATGAGGGCAAATCGCTATGGTATCTTGGAGCCTAAGTTAAATTGTAGTCAGATATGCCCACTTGCTGAGCTTGATTATCTGCTAATGCCATTAGTTGCATTTGATGATAACGGTAACCGGTTAGGGATGGGGGGTGGCTTTTATGATAAAACTTTGGCGCGCTACGAAAAAGAAAACTGGCATAAACCACAACTGATTGGCCTTGCACATCAATGCCAACATGTTCCAAGTTTACCGGTTGAATCGTGGGATGTACCATTAAATTACATAATCACACCACAGAAAATCTACCATTGGTAAGCAATTTATTTATATACTAATGGCAATCCCTCTCACCTATTGAGCACATAATCATGACACAAGATGAATTAAAAAAAGCAGCTGCTTGGGCTGCACTCGAATTTGTAAAAAAAGACACCATTGTGGGTGTTGGCACAGGCTCAACTGTAAACCATTTTATTGATGCATTAGGCTCAGTAAAAGACACCATACGCGGTGTGGTATCAAGTTCTGACGCTTCAACCGAAAAACTAAAAGCACTCGGTCTTGAAGTATTTGAACTCAATGATGTTGATGCCCTTGACGTGTACGTTGATGGCGCAGATGAAATAAATGCGCTGAACGAAATGATCAAAGGCGGTGGCGCAGCACTAACCCGCGAAAAAATAGTCGCAGCTGTAGCAAAACAATTTGTATGTATTGTTGATGAAACAAAAATAGTGGACACCTTGGGTGAATTTCCACTGCCGGTAGAAGTTATTCCAATGGCACGCAGTTATGTTGCTCGTGAATTGCTTAAACTAGGCGGCGATCCAGTTTATCGCCATGGCGTGGTAACAGATAATGGTAACGTTATTTTAGACGTACATAACTTGTCGATCAGCCAAGCAAAAGATTTAGAGCTGACAATTAACCAAATTGTTGGCGTAGTAACCAACGGCTTATTTGCCCACCGTGGCGCAGATAAAGTGATTATCGGTACCAAAAATGGGCCGCAAATTAGATAAATAGGATGAGGATATGAGTAAGGTATCGTTAGCAAAAGACAAAATTAAAATTCTTTTGCTTGAAGGTGTACATCAAAGCGCTGTAGAAACGCTAAAACGTAACGGCTACAGCAATATCGATTATGTAAAAACCTCATTGCCTGAGGACGAACTAATTGAGCGCATTAAAGATGTGCATTTTGTAGGCCTTCGTTCTCGTACTCATATTTCTGAAGCTGTACTTGAAGCGGCAGAAAAACTGGTTGCCGTTGGTTGTTTTTGTATCGGCACTAACCAAGTTGATTTAAGTGCCGCACGCAAGCGCGGTATTGCAGTATTCAACGCACCGTTTTCTAATACCCGCTCTGTTGCTGAGTTAGTACTTGGTGAAATTTTACTATTGTTCCGTGGTATTCCAGAGCGTAATGCCATTGCTCACCGTGGCGGCTGGTTAAAAACCGCCAATGGCTCATTTGAAGCCCGTGGTAAAACTCTAGGTATTATTGGTTATGGCCACATTGGTACGCAGCTAGGTATCATGGCTGAAAATATCGGTATGAACGTTGAGTTTTACGATATTGAAGACAAGCTAACCCTAGGTAATGCCACACAAGTACATAACCTAACGCAGCTACTGCAACGCGCTGATGTTATTAGCTTACACGTACCTGAAACACCGCAGACTAAAAACCTGATTGGTAGCGCGGAAATTTCAGTGATGAAGCAAGGTTCAATTTTGATCAACGCCTCACGCGGCACTGTAGTTGATATTGACGCCCTAGCAGAAGCACTTCGTGATAAAAAAATCAGCGGCGCTGCCATCGACGTATTCCCAGTTGAGCCAAAATCAAACGATGAAGAATTTGTATCGCCACTACGCGAATTCGACAACGTAATTTTAACACCACACATTGGTGGTTCAACTCAAGAAGCGCAAGAAAACATTGGTATTGAAGTAGCGGGTAAACTAGCAAAATACTCAGATAACGGCTCAACTATTACTGCTGTTAATTTCCCTGAAGTATCACTGCCAGAGCTTGCTAACCGTAGCCGTTTATTACACGTACACCACAACCGCCCAGGTGTGTTAACCCAAATTAACCAAGCGTTTGCCCAGCACGGCATCAACATCGCCGCGCAATACTTGCAAACAGACGAAGCGATTGGTTATGTAGTAATAGACGTAGATACCGACCACTCTGAAATAGCACTAAAAGAACTAAGTGCAGTAGAAGGCACGATCAGAGCACGTATTCTTCACTAATATCAGTCAGCGGTCAAAAAATAAAAGCCGTGCTTGTTAAATCAAGCACGGCTTTTATTTGGATGAAGAATACTACGTTTTTTCAACCTTAGCCGATGAAATATTGCCAGTTTTATTGTCTGTATTAAACAAGCTTCACTTAAGTTACATCTTACTGTATTTGCTTTAACGGCTCACTCTTAAGTATATATTTCAACAACTCTGTCAAAAACTTCTCTATTACTAAATGCCTCAATAGAGGCGTTAGCTAGGGTTTTCCTCTACCAAAACCTTATTGAGAAACGACGCAAGTACGCTGCGCATTTCGTCTACCCAAGGATGAAACAACCAAAAGGTGTGCGGTGTATCGGGTATGGTATACACTTGTTGATGGACGTTGTTTTTAATTAGCTGCGCTACAAAAGCATCTCTGCCAACATGAAAACGGTCATGGGAAGAGTTAATAAATAACGTTGCTGGAGTATGTTTACTTAAATATTCTACCGGCGAAACCGCATGCCAACGTTTTGGCTCTTGTGCATAACGCCCACCTAACCAAAGCGCTGCATAAGAAATCTTTCCAGGTTTATCTTCAAACATCCTAGCCGCTGTTGAGGTTAAATCAGCCACGCCGTCAATGTTCACGATTGCTTGCACTGCTTCGTAAGGCGATTTTGTATCGTGATTGGTACTCATGGCCCCGAATAACGTGGCCATATGAGCTCCAGAAGACGCCCCTAACACCGCGATTTTTTTGGTATCTATCATATATAATTTATGATGTTGTTTTAGCCACTTAATCGCATCGTTGATATCTGCCGTAAGCTACTTGCTTAACAGCCACATCGACAGACGAAGTAAACGAATTTGTTTATTGATTTAGAATTGACCCTCACTGTATAAAAACGGTCAAAAAAATACTAGTGCCTATTGACAGAGTTTAGGCTCATATGTGTTATATGCCAAGTTCAGATATTTTCCTCAGTAAAGCAGAGTCTATTTCAGTGAGGATACTACGATGCTCATCATCTATGAATAAGGCATAAGGTTCTCTTTCGCCATCACTATTTTGCTTAGGAAGGGCAATAGCTTTCGAGTTAACATCTGGATTTATTACACTTGGCTTTGTGTAATACATGTTTGGGATAGAAATATCCATCATGAGTGGGAGATCATCTCTTCGTGGTGCATCAATACTTCTGTGGGCAGAGTACTTCATTCGGAAAGGAATCCCCCTCTTTAATGCAGGAACCTCAGAATCTTGAGCAGCAATAAAATCTGATTTTAAGAAATAATAGATTTGGCCTATTCGGTTTAGGTAGGCAACAACCTCATGAAACCAATGAATATCGTCATCCTCTGATAGCAGACGCATGTAATTTTTAAAATGATAATCAAGCCCTTTCATAATGTACTTAACACCATGCACCTGCTGATAGTAAACCTCATGCTCTCTGAGAATTGCTATTTTATCAAGAATGCGGTTTAGCATAATTCTCCTTATTGGCATATAACGCCCCGATAAGCCGACGAAATGAGCACAGCGAGTTGAGGTCGGATTGATTGGTTTGTTAGCAGCCAACTGCATATTTAAACCTTATCGATTTTTATAATGTTATTTGAACTGCTTGGTATGAATGCAATAACAACACAACGACCATTTTTTATAAAGCTATCGTGTTGCCTATTAGCAAAAAAATACTTCTCAGTGCCATAATCATTGTACTTAAACGCAATACCTGAAATAGAAAATGACTCTGAACGGCTATTACTTTGGTTGACTTCATAATTAGCAATACAACCCTTAATTTTTTGAACTTCATTATTTTCTACAGCGAGTTTAACAGTATATAAATCGATGTAATTGAGAGAAGTGGATATTAATCCAAACGCAAATACCAGAGAAATAAATAGGAAGATGTATTTGCCTTTAACTTTTGTGACTTGTGATATTGCACTTATAAAAGGAGTATATTTTAACGCGACAAACAAAATTACAGAGGCGATTATATAACCAACCAGAAACAGGGGGTCTGAGTTTAGCCCTTCTATGTTGCTGACATAATAGGTGCTGATTGTCGGTTCTAAAATAATTGAATTCCTAAAGTTTTATCCACTTGGCTGCTAACGAGGCTGTAGAATAACTCGTTTTTAATTTATTTTTATTGATGTATTAACCATAGCCGAGTTCCTATTTTGATTCAATTGGTTACTTCTATTTTACGTAAAATATAAAAAGAGGATTTGCTGTTGCTTTAATTGGCGTTTTGAAAGGTATGACAGGTGTTTGAGTGGCTTATTTGAGGTGATAAAGGGTTACCCTTATTAATGTAGTGTGTTTTACATGTGCGAATTAGTTTTCAAGTTAAACCTCTTTTACTTCTCTTTCTCTGCTCTTTGTGCAAAAGCTATTTAATTGAATTATTCAAAACGAGGTTAAGAGACGCTGCGCTTTAGAGTAATACTGATACTAGATCCATGAAGTCTTTACGCGGTTGGGTATACTATTACCTTACAGCCAATGCTTATAAGCTAACGGTGGATTTAGATCACTGGATCCGCCGTAGGATAAGAATGTGCTACTGGCGGCAATGTCGCTATTTATAAGGAATAGCACGCACCAAAGTACGCAGTTTAATGAAACTGGGTGTCAGCGAACGGCTCGCCATAGCCTGTGGTATCACCAGTACCAAAAGTAGGCGCTTGGAAGCGAAGGCCCTTGTAGAAGCTCAAAAACAAAAGGAATTAACATTGCGATAGGCAATGACTATCTAGCGTCACAAGGTTTAGCGTCATTA
>NZ_JACJFH010000059.1:0-29523 GCF_014164495.1 Pseudoalteromonas sp. SG41-5
GACCTTGTGGTGCATGACTATATCTCTACTTGCTTACAGCGCCTTGCTGAGCAGCCAGATAACCTTGAGCCACTGCTACCTTGGAACATTAAGCAAAGCTAGGTGTCGTTAGCTATACGCTTACGGCTGATAGATATAACGATACTTGTCCTAGTGGCTATGAAGCCAACCTTCAAAGGGACTTGAATATTCTATATGAGAACCTTAGCTTTTTTACGCAGCTAGATGATCAGCAAAAGATTTTAAACCTTTTAAAAGTTCAAAAAGAAAACTCTAAACTGTATAGTAAGTAAACATAACACATATGAGCCTTAACTCTGTCAATAGGCAATAGTGTTCTTTTTGACCGTTTTATAAATTGACGGTCAATTAAAAATCAACTCTAATTCAATAAGCAAATTCGTTTACTTCGTATGTCGATGTGGCTGTTAAGCAAGTAGCTTACGGCAAACACATCTAGGGTGCGTTACGCAGTAATCTCTTATTGCGATCTTATCGCAGCCAGGTTTTTCCCATATCCTTTTGGACTTTCTGGGGCACTACGACTAAATAGATTTAGAAGGTAGAACGAAGCAGGATGCCAGAGCCGAGACATTCATCGGTTAACCTAATCATGGCAAGTAGCCTAGGCCTGTTTTGAATAAAATAAGATGTAACAATCTCAAAAATAGCCAATCTGTAAAGATAAAAACTCCGTAACAACGGAGTTTTTGCTATTTGAATATTTTAAAACATCAGTCTAGTAAATCGAGGACCTCAAGTCGTTCTTTTGCTAGGGCATACCGTGTGTGCACGTCATCAATTTGCTGTTGGGTTAACTTCTTGCCAAAGGTGCGAAGCCCACCTGTTAGATCATTATGATGAATGCCAAAAGCAAACTTAAGGTATTCTAAAAGTAACGGCTGTGCATCAAGATAGGATATAGAGTTCATCGCTTGAGAGATTTTGTTTGCCTCGGCCCATTCTCCGTTATTTACATACTCTTGCATTGTAATACTCGCTTTTGGGAATATGCAGCCCACACCTGTAATGCCGCCACATGCGCCTGCGAGTCCTGCATGTACAGTAACGGTGTCAACACCGGCCAATACTTTTAAATTTTTGTTCTCTAACATCATTGTTTCAATAACTGACACATCGATAGTTGATATTTTAAGCGCAGTTACCTCTGGTAGAGCTGCAAGCCTTGTAAGCAGATCAGTTGAAAGCGCATGGTAGCCCGCTGCGTCAGGGTTGTTATAGGGCATTATTGTTATGCCGGCCTCTTTTGCCGCTGAGGCGCTAAGCGCGTAGTAAGCATACATCTGTTCATCACAAGGTGTTTCTTTGGTTTTTGGTGGCATTACCATAACGGTATCTACGCCGACCGTTGCGAGTTCTTTTACTATTTTGGCTAGTTCTTCTTTGGTTTCTGCCGCTGCGCCACTGATTAAAGGAACGTTGTGTTCTTTAGCAACACTTGAAAGGGCTTTTAGTAAAGAAAGGCGTTGCTCAGCACTTAGGTAGCTGTTTTCACCCAGCGTACCAGAGCCAACAAGTCCACCCATACGAGTACCCCCCTTTCCTTGCACTTTTAAAATATCTGCAGCGTATTTTTTTGTTGTATCAAGGTCTATTTCCAGGGCTCCGGACTCTGACTCTTTTAGCCATGTAAATACGGCCGGCATAACTGTATATCGCCAATCTTTACTGTTCGTTTGCATCATATTTCCTCTTATAAATACATATTGTATACATTATACATTTAGATTGTATCAGCTAAATTGCTTTCGGCAAGGCCGGAATAAAAATAAACTAAACCCTGTATTAATTACTTTGCTCACTTCTGTTACTTTTTAGGTGTTCAGTGTGAGTTTGCAAGCAATTGATTATAAATATTGTTTTTGAATAAGTTTGACATGAACCATCTTGTTTTTTAATTTTACGTAAATTAAATGTATATTACATATTGTATACAATATGTAATGGGTGTATATTTTTTACGTCAAGGTTAGCCTGGCAACAAAAAATCAACAGGATCAAAGGAACATTTCATGTTTACGAATAATAAAAAGCAAACTCGGGGAGTGGGTGTTAAAACCCTACTGGCAACAGCTGTTACAGCTGCATTAATAATGACACCAGCTGCGCAGGCCGTAGATGGTAGTAGTATTGTAAAAGGTCATATTGTTGCACACTCTGGTAATGATTTGATTGGCGCAACAATTACACTTAAACACAAGAGTAAAGGGCTTGTTTACACTATTACGAGTAATGCTGAAGGCGATTACTTATTACGTAATGTACCGGTGGGTATGTACGATGTAACGATTGTAAAAGATGGCTATCAAACACTAATTGAAGAAGATGTAGCAGTGACCATTGGTCAATCAATCATTCTCGATGTACAACTTTATAAAGCTGGTACTGATATAGAGCGTATCGCGGTAACAGGTTCGGCAATTCGTCGTGTAGATATGGCTTCCTCTACCTCCGGTTTAACGTTTAGTGATGCTGAGCTTAAAGCAATGCCGGTTAATACAGGCTTTGAGAGCATTGCTTTACTTGCGCCAGGTACCGCTGCACCTGGTGGCTCTAATTTTAAAGGCGCATCAAGTTTTGGTGGTTCATCGGCTGCTGAAAATGGCTACTATTTTAATGGCTTAAATGTAACGAGTATTCGTACTGGTTTAGGTTCCATTCGCCTTCCTTGGGAAGCTATATCCCAAACTCAAGTTAAAACCGGTGGTGTAAGCCCTGAATTTGGTGGTGCATTAGGCGGCATTGTAAACGCTGTGTCTAAATCGGGCGATAACGACTTTAAATTCGGTGCAGAGGTGCGCTGGGATCCTGATGGCCTTCGTAGTCAACATGATTCAATATTTCAAGATAGTGGGACAATAAACACTAATACACAGCAAAGCAGTTACGACTTTAAAGAAGTACAGCTATGGGCAAGTGGTGCAATTATTGAAGATACCCTGTTCTTTTATGGTTTATTTGCACCACGCAGAGAAGAGTCTAATAGCGCAGGGCAAACCACTTTTTCTGATTTTGAGCGTGATGAAGACCGTTGGTTCACCAAAGTGGATTGGTTTATTAATGAAGATCACTCTATTGGTTTCTCTGCAATGAACAATAAACGTACTTGGACTGATAAAACGTTTGCGTATAGTTGGCAAGATAATGTGGTAGGTGATCAACAAGGTGTCGATGCACCAGGCGAAGATGGCGGCAATGTATACAGTATTAACTACAATGGCTACCTCACAGATACTTTTTCAGTGTCAGCCGTTGTTGGTCGTGTTACTGAAAATGTTGAGAACGTTGTAGCATCACCTAATCCCGGCGTGTGGGATGAACGTGACGGTTTTGTAACTCTAAGCCAGCATACAAATTCCGGTATAACGGAAGAAGAGTATATTCGTGACCAAGCCAGAATTGATTTTAACTGGGACTTGGATATGCATTCAATTCAATTTGGTATTGATTACACCAATGTGAAGGTTGATTATTTTGAAGGCCAAAATGGTATTGGGGATGCACAAGGCTGGTGGACTATAAAAACTGCTGGTGAAAATGATATATCAAGTGCTGCGCTGGGGAGTGACTTTATCGAAAGGCGGGTTCGTAGCCGTGAGGTCGATTCAGATACAACTTCACTGGCGTTTTATATTAATGACTCATGGCAAGCAACTGATAATTTAGTCCTTAATATGGGTTTGCGTTATAGCCAGTTTGAAAATACGGTGACAGATGGCCGAGCATTTGTTGATATTGATAATCAAATAGCGCCACGCTTACAGGCTATTTATGATGTATCGGGTGACGGTAGCGCTAAAATATTTGCCACTTACGGGCGCTATTTTCAGCCAGTATCTGCGAACATGAATATCACTCAAGGCTCTGCATCAATTGAATGGTTTGAGTATTTTGAATTAGATCAATTAGAAGGCAATGGCTCGCCTACTTTATTAGCTGACGGCTCACCTAGCAGAGGTGATATGTTACGAGATAGACGCTGGCGCCAGCGTGGTATTACTGAACCTGGGTTAATTGCCTCGTCTTCTTTAAAACCAATGTACAGCGATGAGTTCACAATAGGGTATCAACAAGAAGTTTTTGATTCTATGTCTGCCGGCGTACGTGCTATTTACCGCGACCTTGGGCGCAGTGTTGAAGACACGGATGTAGGCCCTATACTTGCCAAGAAACTTGCCGAAATGGGGATCACCGATAACGTAGGGCAGGGTTCATATTATGTGCTTAATAATCCTGGTGAAGCGATTCAAATGTCGTATGACTTTGATGGTGATGGAGAAATAGATAACGTTAATTTAAGTGCTGATGAGCTTGCACTTGCCGAAGCACAACGCAAATATTTGGCCCTTGAGTTTACCTTAGATGGCAATGTAACCGATGACTTGCGTATCAATACTTCATATACATGGTCACATAGCTACGGTAATACGGAAGGTTTAGTTAAAACGGATAACGACCAAGCAGATCCTGGTTGGACGACCTCTTACGACTATGGCGATTTGATGGATCATGGCTATGGTAATTTACCAAATGACCACCGCCACGCAATCAAATTTAGTGGCGCGTATAATATTACCGATTCACTGACTGTAGGTTTAGTTGCGCGAACTACATCGGGTCGTCCAAAGAGCTACTTCTCAGTTCACCCTGAAGGTGTTGATAGCTGCGAGAAAGGAAGCCCGTGGGATGCATGTGTGAGTAAATACTATGACCAAGCATCGCACTATGATGAAAATGGTAACCCGGCACCACGCGGAAGCAAAGGTAACTTACCGTGGTTAACTAATGTGGATATGTCACTGACTTATTATACTGACTTTTTTGGCTCTGACATGACCTTAAAAGGCACGGTATATAACTTATTCGATGGAGATAGCGCGGTATCGATAAACGAGGAGCGAGCTCAATATGGCGATAATGGCTTAGAGCTCAACCCAGATTATGGTTTAGTAACTGGCCGCCAAGGTGCTCGATATGTATCGTTAACCGCACGTATAGAATTTTAAGTTCCCTGGTAAGTGGCTGTAAATTGTCGTTTTAGTAAATAGTATCTAACAAGCGAAAACTAAAACTGACAAAATGTTTAAGCACATTCTCATTAAGAGTAACACAGCCTTGATGCTGAGTAGGTAACTGCTCAGCATTTTTTATTAAAGTTATTGCACTAAAAAATATTGAGATATATTGTATACAAAAGTGAAGGAGTTAATTATGACCCAGACTTTATTTTCCCATTGGCAGCAGCCTAATAATGATTGGTTACAAATACATACTTTAGAGATGCACACTGGTGGTGAACCATTGCGTATTATAGTTGATGGCTTTGAGCAACTTACAGGTGATACGATGCTTGAAAAGCGTGCCGATTGTTTAGCGCGTTTTGATTATTTACGAAAAGCATTGATGTTTGAACCTCGTGGTCATGCCGATATGTATGGCGCAGTGATCACTTGTGCTGTGCGCTCAGATAGCCATTTTGGCGTACTTTTTTTACATAATGAAGGTTATAGCACCATGTGCGGGCATGCGATTATTGCACTGGCTACCGCTGCAAAAGATTGCGCACTTGTTGACTTTAAAGATGGCTATAATGAACTAAGAATAGACACTCCAGCTGGGCTTATAAAAGCGTATGTTGAACTTAACAATAATCAGTTACAGCAAGTATATTTTGATAATGTCGCCAGTTTTGTTGATAAATTAGACGTTAAAATAAGCTTGCCGATGTGTGGTTCGGTTAGCTGTGATATAGCGTTTGGCGGTGCATACTACGCATTTGTTGATGCAGATACTCTTAATTTAAGCTTAGCACCTGACAATCATGGACATATAATTAGCCTTGGGAAAGCCATTAAACAGCAAGTGACTAATCAATATCAGCCAACGCACCCAACCGATCAGGCACTGGGTTTTTTATATGGGGTTATTTTTTACTCCAATAGCCAGTTATCACAAATTAACCACTTTAGCCGTCATGTGTGTGTATTTGCCGAAGGTGAACTTGATCGAAGCCCTACAGGCACGGGCGTAAGCGCTCGTGCTGCATTAGCTTTTGCCAAAGGCGAATTAGCGGTAGGACAAAGTGTAAATATTGAGAGCATTTTAGGCTCAGCATTTAATGTAATGGTTAAGCAAACATGTGAGGTTAAAGCACGGTCTGCGATTATTCCTCGTGTTACGGGTACAGCCTTTGTGACGGGTAAACATACCTTTTTAATTGATCCAACAGATCCCCTAAAACAAGGATTTATTTTTCGATGAATAATCATTTTTTAGTACGCCAACAATTACTAAAACAATGTATGGCAGAGCAAAACTTAACGGCGTTATTAGTGTTAGGGCATGAGAATATTCGCTACTTGAGCGGGTTTAGTGGTAATGCCGCGTATGCAATTGTGACGCAAGCTAGCTGCATACTTATTACTGATTATCGTTACTTTGAGCGCGCACAATCTGAGTGCCAAGGGTTTGAAGTGATCAGCCGCGACCGTGATAGCGAAAGTTTAGGCTGTTGTATTAACCGTTTTTTACCTGCTAACAGCCATTTAGGTTTTGATGCGGCATTTATTAATGTGGCATTGTGGCAGCAAATTGCTAGTGATTTGAGTGGTCACACATTAATGCCAATTCAAGGAGTAATTGAACGTCAGCGCATGATCAAAAATGACTGGGAAGTAGCACAAATAAAAGCTGCGGCTGCGATTGCGGATGAAGCACTTGCACACACTATTCCATATTTTAAAGTAGGTGTAAGCGAACGTGATTTAGCCTTAGAGCTAGAGTTTAGAATGCAAAAATTAGGCTCTGAAGGAATGTCGTTTGCAACGATTTTAATGTTCGCAGAGCGTACCTCGCTGCCCCATGGTAGCCCCAGTGATAGAACACTTAAAGAAGGCGACTTTATTACCCTAGACTTTGGCGCTGTTGTTAATGGCTATCGCTCAGACATGACACGTAGTTATGTATTAGGTAAAGCGTCAAGCAAACAAGTTCAAATTTACAATGCAGTTGCGACTGCACAACAAGCTGCTATTAATTTAATTAAGCCAGGAGTTGATTGCATTGATTTACAAAATGCATCACAACAAGTATTGGATGGCTCTGGTTTTGGAAAATGGGCAGGACAAGGGCTTGGCCACGGTTTAGGGCTATTTTTACACGAGCAGCCGTTTATCAATAGCAACGTTAAGCACGTATTAGAAGTGGGCAATGTGATCACCATAGAGCCAGGTATTTATATCTCTGAATATGGAGGGGTGCGTTTAGAGGAGGACATCTTGATCACCAACACGGGTTATGAAATTTTAACTCACGCACCTAAACCATTCGAACTGGAGTTATAAAATGCAAGTTATTGATAAAAAACACATTGATAACGCCCTTGATTTTGACTCGTTAATCACTGCTATGCAGCAAGGTTTTGCCCTCGATTTTACTATGCCAAAGCGTAACGTCTATGAGTTAGATAGCAACAGCGGTAGCCGGGATGCGTTTGCTGTGTTACCTGCATGGAATGAACAAGTGATTGGCGTAAAAGCATTTACTTATTTTCCTAATAATGGCGAGGCGGGCTTTGATTCTTTGTATTCTAAAATAATGTTGTTTTCGCGCGAGCACGGCGAACCGTTGGCACTGGTAGATGGCACGAGTATTACTTTATGGCGTACGGCAAGCGTATCGGCGCTTGCGAGTCGTTATTTATCCCGAGAGAATAGTAATCATTTAGTATTTTTTGGCAGTGGTAACTTAGCCGAGTATATGGTGCGTGCGCATTTGGCTGTTCGTAATTTTAAACGAGTAACGCTGGTGGCGCGTAATCATTTAAAAGTAGTCGCCCTGCAAAGTTGTTTAGAGCAGTTATATCCTGATGTTGAGTTTGTCATTGGGCAAAGTACGCAAGAAGTAATTTACAGTGCTGACGTGATCAGCTGCGCGACCGGCTCTCAAGTGCCATTATTTGATGGCAACTGGTTAAAATCAGGCACGCATGTTGACCTAATCGGTAATCATCAGAGTGACCATCGCGAATGCGACACCGCCACAATTACTCGTAGCCGCGTTTATGTTGATAGTAAAACCAATGTATTAGGAGAAGCAGGTGAATTATTAATACCAATAAGTGAAGGTGTATTTTGCGAGCAAAGCGTATGTGCTGAATTAGCTGATTTAGCGAAGGTAAATACCGTAGCCCGTTTTAACGAAACGGATATAACGGTATTTAAATCAGTTGGTACAGCACTGAGTGACTTGATTGCTGCAAATCAAGTTTATCAATCTCTACAGAACTAATAGATAATTTGTGGTGAGTTTTTAATGTGTGTGCTGTGTGTCTGTTTTAGTTTTATAAGGTAAGTGAAAGATGAATACTGTGCTATTGATATTGGGTGTGTGTTTTATTTTTGCAGGGTTACTGCCTCTTTTTAGGTGGTTAAAGTGTAAAATAAGCAAACATCACTGGCGCGTGTGTGTGATTGATAACATCACTAATGCGGTTAATACTCGTATTGGTGCTCATGAACTATTGCCGTCACAGTCAATGTTAGTTAGCTTTAGATTTAACAATCATTTGTATAGCGTATTGGTCAGTCACGACAACACCCTGCTCACACGATTCAAACAAGGCGAGCCTTGCAGTGTATTGGTTGATAAAAATAACCCGCAAAAGGTTTATAACAACTCACAACTATGGCAAAGCTATGCATTAGTTTGGTTGGTTAGCGGTCTAAGTTTGTGCGTGGGGAGCTATTTTTTAACGTGAGGTAAACGAGCATGCTTGGTATGCAACTCACTTATATTGTTTAGTTTTTAGTTATAAAAAAAGGGGGCCAGCCCCTTGTTAAATAGTATGTTATTTAGGTTGGAAGGTTGAGTAACTATTTATTAGGTTGCGATAATCTGGAATGTGGTTTGAGAATAGAGTCCCCAGTCCTTCCACATCATTGCGCCAGTCTCTATGTAATTCGCAAGCTGCGCCAAACCAGGTCATAAGTTGTGCGCCAGCAGCTGACATGCGATCCCAAGCTGCATCACGAGTCATTACATTAAAGGTGCCTGAAGCATCAGTGATCACGAATACATCAAAACCCTCTGCTAAAGCGGATAAAGCTGGGAATGCAACGCATACTTCAGTTACTACTCCAGCAATAATGATTTGTTTTTTTCCTGTAGCTTTAATAGCGGCAACAAACTCTTCATTATCCCATGCGTTAATTTGTCCAGGCCGAGCAATGTAGGGCGAATCTGGAAACATTTCTTTTAACTCAGGTACTAGCGGGCCGTTGGGGCCTTCTTCAAAGCTGGTGGTTAAGATTGTTGGCATCGCAAAGTATTTTGCACAGTCTGCCAATGCGAGTAAGTTAAAAGACATCCACTACTTTTAAAAATTAAAATGACACCTAACTTCAATACAGTTACAAGAGTTTTTATGTGTCTAATGATATTAAAAAACTCTTCTCAGAATAGTAAATGTTCATTTTTGGGCGAGTATAGCAAATAACTGGCAGCACAAGCTTCAGCCTTGAGCTGATAAAAAGTAAAAAGTTGTTTTATATGGTATTACGCTAATAGTTTTTCGCAATTTTTGCGGTTACTTCGTCGTTTAAAGTGTTGGTGTTCACAATACCGGTCAATTGCATCTGGTTTACCAACTGCACCATGAAAGACTTTAGTAAACCTACTGGTGATTTTTAGCCAGTTTTCAGGGCATATGTTTAGTTGCTCTAGTAGCGGTGGCAAAGAATGATCTATATAACCTGTTTTATCTGTTTTTATGCAGCGCCCTGTTTTATCAACAAGGTTTAGGTAAGAGTTCAGTTCAAAAGGCAAACCATTTACAGTGTGTTTTGTTGTTAAACCTGCAAAGCGAAATAAGGACCTAGGTTGTTTGGCATTTTGTGCTGCTGCAATACGTTTTTTAATACTTGTATAATTTGAGTTTTCAGGTGATGAAGCGGTTCCAGCACGGATTGGGTTTAGATCGACATAGGCCATACAAGCCACTAGTGCTGACTCATCAAGTAAAGCTTGAGATTTAAAGCGTCCCTCCCAAAATCTACCTTTACAATTATCTTCTTTATTAGCTTTGCGAGCAATGTACTCATTAAGTGATCGCATAAACCAGCTAATGTTCATTAGCCTTGAACGATATTCTCCAATGCTAGACTTTACTAATTGCAGTTCGACAGAAGAGAGTACCTCATTTTTCACAAAGCGTTGAGTTAATAAAGTACCTTTAAATGCTTTGTGCCAGCGTAAAGCAATGGCTTTATCATTTAGGCGGTTAGCTTTATTATTATCTACATGAAGGATGATATGTGTATGATTACTCATCACAGCATAGGCGCATACATCAATACAAAATATTGAAGCGAGCATTATAATTTTATCTTCAACCCATTCTCTGCGGTGCTCATACGATTGGCCCGTATGCTTGTCTATGCCACATAAATAAGCTTTTCTTACGCAACGAGATATACAGTGATAGTAGCGAGTATCACTTAGGCTAATTTGTCTTTTTCGAGCGATTGCCATAAAACCTCCAATGTTGTGTTTCTATAAAAATACTAGTCACTTTATATAGGACTGCAACTTTATGATGGGTTTGAATTGGAATCAGTTGTTGAATTTAGATTTAAGTGGGTGTCATGTAAGTTTTTTATCATTATGCGACTTGTAATGAGGTGTAATGTTTTATTTCATGTCGACGTTTACGCTTATAGGGCTGTTAATCCTAGCAGCATAAACGTCACAGGAACTCGACAATGATTACTTCAAAACTTTTATTTGTGGTTTTACTTGGTACGGCATCGATTGCGCATGCTGGTACGCAGTACACAACACAACCTGCAAGCAATATTACGACAACAACGGCGCAGTTAAATGGTTATTCGGCATCTACTATTGGCTTAAGTGGTGAAATAATTGATTATGGTGAAACCACAAACTATGGCTTTAGTGTTTTAGTCACACCCGCAGGAGTTAATGGCCCTGTGAGTGCGCAAGTAGCTAATTTAGAGTGTGGAACGCAGTATCATTTTCGGTTTCATGGTGATCCAAAACCGCCCAGATCAACACTGCAAGGTGAAGATCTCACTTTTACCACGCTACCATGTAACCCCACTATATTAAACAATATCTCCCTAGAAACAGGTGGCCAATATTACGTTGTGGCTGAGAATAATGGGGGGGATACAGTGAATGCAAATCGTCTTGCAATTGGTCCATGGGAGCAATTTAATTTAATAGATATTAATGGCGGTGATTTGCTAAGTGGTGATGAAATACATATCCAAACAACATCAGGATACTATTTTGTGGCAGAGCAAGGTGGTGGGGCTGCACTTAATGCAAACCGAACTGCGGCATCAATATGGGAAACGTTCACTATAGAATTACCAAATAACCCTGGTGCATTAATTCAAAATGGTGACAACATCGCGCTTAAATCGATTAATGGTTATTACGTACAAGCGGTCAATAATGGTGGTTTTGGAACCAATGTTCTGCCTACAGTTATAGGTTGTAATGCAATGTATCCTTGCTCATTAGAAATGTTTAAAATAATATTTTAAGTGTGGGTCGCAATTACCAAAACAGTCTATTGTAAGGTAGTTGCGACTTTCAATATAATACGTTGCACTTGCTGCTGAGGTTTACTCCATAGCGCAGTGTTAACAACCATATCAAAGTATGATATTTAATTATTCAAAGTATATATGACACTCTTAACAATCATTTTCAAAGCTCAGCTGCTCTATTTAACGAGGTTTTTTAGCATAGGGTAGACGCGTTATAGCGTGTGTTTTGTGATAACTATCTAAGCCGCTAATGGTGACGGTGTTGATTGACTCTAAATCGATAAAACCATCCTCTAAAATTGCTGAGTCTTCAACATGTAAGTCTATAATCTCACCGATTACTAACTCAGTGCCATTTACGGCAAGGTGTTGATGTTCAACAAATTTAACTGCATACTTTAAACGGCTTTGAGCAACAAACGGAGCCGAAAAATTAGCCAGATACTCGGTTGTAAGGCCTGTAGCATCAAATTCAGATTCATTTTTATCGTAACGGGCAGAAGTCTGGTGAGCTTGTTCCACAATCTCGCTATTCACTTGGTTAATAGTGTAAACACCGGTTGCTAAAATATTCTCGAAAGTATGACGAGGTACACTATGTGGGCGCATAATCATACCTACAAGCGGTGGATGCGCGCCAAGGTGAATAACCGAACTTACAATTGCTAAGTTGGTGTTGCCTGCACTATCTTGAGTACCAATTAAGTTGGCACTTTTAAAACCAGATAGTGAGTTTATTAAATGCGTACGGTAGTGTTTATCTAACTGACTAATGGCGTCTGTTGTAAAGTGCATGGTTTATCCTTACCAGTGTATGTGCTCACCTTGCCAATCAATGTAGGCGGGTTGACCTACCTCAGTGAGCTGTTCAGGTTGTTGTAAAAGAGTATAAAGTTGTGATGCTACAAACTCAGGTGTAAAGAGCTTACCTGCGGGTACATTTTTTTGAAACGGCTTAGATAAATTAGTATCTGTTGTGCCCGGATGAAAAAGAATTAAACGGGTTTGTTTTGCGCGTCGTTGCAGTTCAATAGCTGCTGTTTTGAATAACATATTAAGTGCTGCTTTTGAGGCGCGGTAGCTGTACCAGCCGCCTAAGTTATTGTCTGTAATACTACCTACTCGCGCACTTAAGGCCGTTATGGTACAAGGTATTTTGTGGCTAAGTAGCGGCGCTATTGCTTGCAGGCACAAAATAGGAGTCAATGTATTGGTGTTGAGTAAGGTATTGAAATAATGCTCATCGATATCGTCGAGTTTTTTTTCAGGCATAGATTGCGCATAATGTAGCTGGCCGTTAAAAATAACTACCTGAGTTGGGTTTATTGCGCGCTCTTTAAGTAAGTTTGTTAATTCACTTAAGCGTGCTTTGGAATAGTCACAAACAAACTGCTCAACAGCAATACCGACAGCGGATGTGTCAATACAGCTGCGACTTACACAAAAAACCATAGCCTGTGGATCGTGTTTGGCAATTTCTTTTAGATACGCATTTGCAATTTCACTACTTGCACCGAAAATAATATAAGCGTTAGTCATTATTTTATCCCACAACTTGATTGACAGAAAATGCGTGTGATCTGTCTGCGGTATTTAGCAAACAGGCGATAACCTAGATCGGCAATAAAGCGTATTATGGGCAATTGTAGCAGCTTTAGCCATGAATGACGGCCAACAGTTTGCCATGCTTCAAATGTGACATCTAATCCGTAAATCATTTCACCGTTATCACGCTGGCCATGCAAAAACGCCATGGCATCGTGGCGTTTTATGTTTTTAAAGCGCTGCTCAAAATCATCTTTATTTATATCTTCGAGTATTATTTTGTTGTGTGTGTCAGCACGCTTAAGTGAATCCATTTCTTTAACACAAAGCGGGCAATTACCATCGTAAAAAATAATCATAGTTACTCAAAATTCATCGATTCATTATGTCTTGTTACGAAATAGAATAAGCCTTGGATCTGTTAAATTATCCATTTGGATGATATTAATAGAGTCTTACAAATATAAAGGTAAGCAAAGTGTCGATTTTTTACCGCATTTTACACTCCACACTTAAAAATTGAACACGGCTTATTATTAGTACCTTTATGGTATAAACATCAACAATGGAGTATCAGGAATGAGTGAACAATATGCCGCCTTGCGTGGGAACGTTAATTTATTTGGGCAATTATTAGGCCAAACAATCAAAGACGCCCAAGGACAAGCGATTTTAGATAAAGTAGAAGAAATTCGAGCTTTAGCTAAGTCATCCCGCACAGGAAACGAGCAAGACCGCCATACCTTAATTAATGTTCTGCATGCTTTAACCGATGAAGAGTTACTGCCAGTGGCACGTGCTTTTAATCACTTTTTGAATCTAGCCAATGTTGCAGAGCAGTTTCATACTATTTCTCGTTTTAATGACGTGGGTTTTTGTCAGCTAAGCCCGTTAACACAAACTTTAAAAGCATTAGCTAGCCACGCACAGCAGGGTAAAATAAATCCCAATGAAATCGCAGAAAGTTTAGCTAAACTGCATATCAATTTAGTTTTAACTGCACACCCAACTGAAGTAACTCGCCGTACAATTATTAACAAACACGTTGAATTAAGTGATTGTTTAGCAGCTCTTGAGCGTACCGATAACCTGCCTTATGAGCGTGAAAATATATTAAACCGTATCGCACAGTTGATCAGCCAAGCATGGCATACAGACGACATCCGTCGTTCACGTCCAACCCCAATTGATGAAGCAAAATGGGGTTTTGCAGTTATCGAAAATAGCCTTTGGCACGCCGTTCCGCGTTTTTTACGAGACTTTAATAAAGAAGTAAAAGAGCACCTTGATTTAGAGTTACCAAACGATTACAGCCCCGTTGAATTTACCTCATGGATGGGGGGCGATCGCGATGGCAATCCATTTGTAACAGCATTAGTGACGCAGCAAGTGCTGGATCATGGGCGCTGGATGGCACTGGATTTATACAGTCGCGATATCGACACTTTAAGCACTGAGCTTTCTATGTCACAAGCCAGTGATGAGCTAGTCGAGCTCGCTGGACAAGATTTTGAACCGTATCGTGCGGTATTAAAAGTACTCAAAGCGCAAGTGAGTGAAACCGTTGCTCATCTTGGCGCTAAAATTATGAATAAGCGCACCGATGCACAAGACATCGTCACTGACATTGAGCAGTTAAAGCAGCCGCTTGAGGCATGCTACCGTTCTTTGCTTAAGAGTAACATTGCGGTGGTAGCCAATGGCTTATTATTAGATGTGTTACGTCGTATTAATAGCTTTGGTATTCGTTTAGCTAAACTAGATGTGCGCCAAGACTCATCACGCCACAGTCAGGTATTTTCAGAGCTCACTCGTTATTTGGGTTTAGGTGATTACGACCAATGGCAAGAAGAAGATAAGCAGGCATTTTTATTAGCCGAGCTTAACTCTCGTCGCCCGCTTATTCCTAAACATTGGCAACCAAGCGCTGATGTAAAAGAAGTCCTCGACACCTTTGATGTAATCGCCAAGCAAGATGCGTCGACGTTTGGTTTATATATTATTTCAATGGCACGCACAGCCTCTGATGTATTAGCAGTACAACTGCTATTAAAAGAAAGTGGTTGTAGTTTTAAACTGCCTGTTGCGCCATTATTTGAAACCTTAGATGACTTAAATGCAGGCAGCGATGTTATTACTCAATTGCTAGATAATAACTGGTATCGAGGCCAAGCTGAGGGCATACAGAATGTTATGATAGGTTACTCAGATTCAGCCAAAGATGCTGGGATGATGGCTGCCGGGGGGGCGCAATACGAGGCAATGGATAAGCTTGTACAATTGGCAGAGCAACGCGGTATTGAGCTGATATTATTCCATGGCCGTGGTGGTACTGTTGGCCGTGGTGGCGCACCTGCTGCGCAAGCCTTGCGTTCACAGCCACCAGGTTCACTCAAAGGTGGCCTGCGTGTTACCGAACAAGGGGAGATGATCCGCTTTAAATTTGGCCTACCTAATGTGGCGCTGGAAAGTCTAAACATCTATGCCGGTGCTGTGCTTGAAAGTAATTTGTTACCACCACCAGAGCCAAAAGATGAATGGCGTGATGTAATGGCGTTGATCAGTGAAAAGTCATGTGAGCATTACCGTAATGTAGTGCGTTTTGATGAAGACTTTGTGCCGTACTTTAGAATGGCAACACCAGAGCAGGAACTATCAAAATTACCGCTTGGTTCGCGTCCAGCAAAGCGTAATCCCAATGGTGGTGTTGAAAGCCTGCGAGCTATTCCGTGGATTTTTGCTTGGAGTCAAAATCGCTTAATGCTACCAGCATGGCTTGGGGCACTAACTGGTTTACAAGCTGCACTTGAAAAACACGGCATAGACACCCTTAATGAGATGAGTCAACGCTGGCCGTTTTTCAGAGCCCGTCTAGAAATGCTTGAAATGGTATTCAGTAAAGCGGACTGTTGGTTAAGTGCGCATTACGACGACGCTTTAGTTGAAGAGCAATACAAACCACTAGGTGAAAAACTGCGTAAAGAGCTCAAGCAGGCTATTTCACTGGTACAATCGTTAAGTCCACAGCAAAGTTTGCTTGCCGATCAACCTTGGATAAAAGAGTCTATTGGTTTGCGCAACCCGTATACGGATCCATTGAATGTGCTTCAAGTTGAGTTGTTAAAACGTTCGCGCGAAGCGGCAGAAGGCAGCTCTGGTGACATTGATAACGCGTTAATGATTACTATGACTGGGATTGCCGCAGGTATGCGTAATACCGGTTGATTATCCAATAATTAAGTGTGGACTTCTTTGCTGTGTTTAGCAGCGAGAGGTCCATTAATTAGTTAATTGAGCACTAACAGTGCGCTGTGCTGGTAAGGTTCGGCGCATATATTACCAAGTAAGTTATATTTATCCGCATTAAACATCTTATTTAATCTTAGTTCAGCTTAGATGTATTGAATACAGTTACTTCCTATCGTTAAGCTGTTTCAGGTTATAACTTAGTTACAACAAGGTATTTTTTGGTATCATTTTAGCAAAAAAAACCATCCTTTATTCTGTATTGACGCTCTGGTCAGACCTGATTTGCTACTAGATATTGACTGTCTGTTTTTTTTATCTAGAATGTCGGTTGTTTTGTCATTTTATGGCAATTGTACTAATAATCGAGTAGTAATTATGTCAAATGTGTCTACTTGCATCACGTATGATGCATCTACGTCATTAATAATGATGACGCTTAGAGGGACGGCAAGTGCACAGGATGTGATGAACTTTTATCAAATTGCGCAGCAGTATGTATCTATTTACGGCAGTAATAAATTACTCGTTGATGTGTCTGAATTAACGCATAAATTTCCGGCAAGTGAACTGCTGACTATTATGCCAGCAGTATCTCAGTGGTTAGCTAGTTGCTTTATTGCTCGCGTCGTTAGTTTTGATGGTTTTATGCACGATTTGTTTTTGCAAAAAGCACAGCGCTTTGATATAAAAGCAGAAAATTTTGATTGTTTTAACAGCGCGAAAAATTGGTTAGTAAATCAACCTAGCATTTAAGCGTTGAACCTTCTAAACTAGTTAGCCATTAAATCATAAAACTAGTCTATGTCTTCATTAACGCCTACAGTAAGTACTCAAACTAGCTGCGTTTTTAGCTTCAGTGAAAAACAACAGCAGCAGTTATATCTTCACGTAAAACAGCACAAGGGTATTTTAAATACCGCTGATATCACAGCTTTGTGCGCGCAATATAAGCAACCTGTCGAGGTTATACTGCGTGCCTGTTTACCTATTGCTGCAAAATTTGCAGTTGTGCCTATTTCACATTTTTTTGTTGGGGCAATTGTAGTTGGCTACGATAAACACGGTGAGCAACATTTTTATTTTGGGGCTAACGTTGAATTTGCACAACAAGCATTAAGCTTAGTGGTTCATGCTGAGCAATCGGCAATTAATAACGCTTGGCTCAATGGCGCGAAAAAAATAGCTAAAATTGCTATCAGTGATGCGCCATGTGGTTATTGTCGTCAATTTATGAATGAGTTGGCTGATGCGCAGAGCTTTGATATTTTATTACCGCAGCAGCAATTCAAGCTGGCTGATTTACTCCCTCACTCATTTGGTCCGCAAGATTTAGGTAATTCTTATAGCTTGTTTAACCCCGCTCCACAACAGCATGAATTTGTTGTAACTGATGAACTGGATAAAACGTTGTTAAGTTATGCGTTGGCTGCATATGTACCTTACTCTGAAAATTACAGCGCAGTGAAAATTAGTACTTTCGAAAATGGTAATTTTTATGGTTGTTATGCGGAAAATGCCGCGTATAGCCCGAGCTTATCACCACTGCAAAGTGCGGTGAGTCAATTGCATTTAGCCGGTTTGGCAATGACTAAAGATGTTGTCAAAGGGATTGAGTTACTACAAACGCAGGGTAAGGGAAATCAGTTAAGTGTCAGTCAAGCAGTACTGGCAAGTTACACTGATTTGCCAGTACTACAAAGTATTAGTTTAAATATTAAGCCAACAGCAGTTTAGCGGCTTCGAGTACCACGGCGACTGATTTTTTCTCAATCTCGCCGTGATCTACATTGGGGATTTCTTGGCGAGTACGATTAACCAACACACCAGCTACACAGGCGGCTTTTAGCCCCAGTGCTGCACACATTGTAAATAAGGTTGCTGATTCCATTTCATAGTTCATCACGCCCAGCTTTTGCCATTCTTCACAGCTACCTTGAAATGCTTTTGGTACATAACCCGAGTAAGTGTCGTAACGTTCTTGACCTGGGTAAAAAGTATCGCTTGATGCAGTAATACCAATATGAAAATCAATGCCTAAATTACCGCACGCATTTACCATCGCTTGAGTGGCGAAAAAGTCAGACACCGCAGGGTAGTTCAATGGCGCAAAATGTTGGCTCGCACCATCTAAACGCACAGATGCTTGGCTGATTAAAATATCACCTTCATTAATATGAGGTTGAATAGCGCCAGTTGTGCCAATTCGTAAGAATGTTTCAACTCCCAATTGCGCCAGCTCTTCTACTGCAATGGAGGTTGAAGGACCACCAATACCGGTTGAGCAAATAACCACAGAGTTACCGTTAAGTTGACCTAAGTAAGCATGAAACTCTCGGGTTTGGACGAGGCAAGTTGGGTTTTCGAGAAAAGTTGAAATACGTGCTGCACGATCTGGATCGCCCGGTACAATTGCAAGTTTTGCACCGTGTAGATCGTCGCGGGTGAGTCCTAAGTGAAATACCTTTTCCATAGCGGGGCCTTATTTATAACTTTTGTTCTAACGTCAGTTAATAACGCTAATTTATAAAGAGTTGTTATCAATTTAGCATAATTACCACAATGCATTGCCTTGTACAGGACGGATGTCCGTTATCAAATTTATTCATTCTCTTTGAATATTCAAGCAACTGACTTTAATTTGTGTCATCGCCGGTAGTTGACTTGTATTCATAGACACTATATCAATCCTACTAGGCACTCTATTTTAGTTTATACGTTGTTGGATAAATAAGTATAACCAATTGTTATTTTAGAGGTTTATATAGTTATTTAAAATGTAGCTAAAGCGGCGAGAGTAATAAAATTGCGAGTGAAAATCGGCGCGTTAATCTTTTATTAATTTTATTTTCAACAACGCTCTTTTGCATAACTACGCAAAAGCACACAGTAAGGAATTGCAATGAGCACACAATGGCACACATTTAAAAGTAAAGTTGAGCACTGTTTATGTCCGCCGGGCGATGGCGTTTTTACGGTTAATACTGCAAAAGAACGTAAAGCGGCGCTGCGTATGAAACTGTATGGGCAAGAAGATAATATCGATACGCTATGGCGTGCATCACTCGATACACTTAGTCAAAGTGAGCATAAAGCGGTGACTTTAGGTATTAGCTCTGACTGTGGTGGTGGCATTTTACGCGGCGCCAACTGGGGGCCATTGTTTTTACGCTCAACATTGATTGATCAGCAGCCTCAGGCAAAGTCGTTTGATTTAGGTGATGTAAGGGTTATCCCACATTTACTGCATGATAAATATTTAAACGACGCGACTATCAGTAATTGCCAACAGGCATTATATGATAATCCAAGCAGTGAGTATTATGTCAGCCCGTTGTCTATCACTGAAGATGTATGCGATAGCTTTTATGCAACGTTTACTGATAAAGGCATTTTTGGTATTGGTGGTGATCATTCAATTAGTTACCCGTTAACTAAAGCGTATTTGAAGGCAAAGCGTGCGCAAGGTAAACGCACTGCGATTATTCACTTTGATGCGCATACCGATTTACTCGTTGAGCGTTTAGGTATCGATTTATGTTTTGGCTCGTGGTGCACTCATATTTTAGAGTTTTTACCTGCACCGCATCATCTGATCCAATTTGGTATTCGTTCAAGCGGTAAGCCAAAAGAGCACTGGGAATCTACCTTTGGCGTTAAACAACATTGGGCCCATGAGGTCATCGAACGAGGCGCACCGGCAATTGCCGCAGAAGTCATTGCTCAGCTTAAAGCTGACAATGTTGATGAACTCTACGTCAGCTTTGATATTGACGCCCTCGATGAAGAGTTTGCATCAGCAACAGGCACACCCGAAGGGAACGGTTTAACGCCGCAGCATGCTTTGGATATCTTGGTTGCTTTGGCTGATGAATTTCCGATCACTGGCGCTGATATGATGGAAATTGCCCCATTTACTGACAGTTCACTGATTGGTCAATCGAGTTCAGATACAACGCTTAGAGAAGGTGCAAAAATTTCAGCATTTTTAATTAATGCCATGAACCGCGCATAGTCAATAACAGTTCATTTAAGCAGCCTGCTACGGCATGCTGCTTTTTAAATTCACAAATCAGCTATTTGCCGTTATATTTAATTTACATCAACAGATGCTTAAAGTAATAATCGGTGGGGCAAGAGTGGCTAAGTGGTGTTATTTTTTATTTATAATCTTAAGTAATCAAAGTCTCGCTAAATTAAATGTGGTGACGGAATATTTTCCGCCTGCTCAATATCTTGATGAAAACGAACAACTTGTTGGCTATATCGCTGATAAAGTTCAAATGGTGTTAGCTTCTTCAACACTCGATTATACAATCTCAGTGTATAGTTGGAGTACCGCATTTAATATGGTACTGCGCGATCCGCAAACATGCATTTTTTCTATGGCGCGCTCAACTTCTCGTGAAAAGCAATTTATTTGGATTGCAGAATTAGCACAGTTGAACACTTATCTTTATGCTTTGAATTCGAAAAGCATCGTTATCGATTCCCTAGAGCAAGCAAAGCAATACCGAATTGCGGTATTAAAAGATAATTACAGCCATCACTTTTTATTATCACAGGGCTTTGAAGAAGGTGTAAATCTAATGCTGATGAATAGTTTTGATAATATTTTTAAAATAGTTCAAAGCCGTCAAAGCACTATCGATATCGTCGTATTACCTGAACAACGCGTTAAATTTGAACAGTCTAAAAGGCAGGTTACTGACAAGTTAACACCAATTTTAAGACTCAAGATCACGCAACCAGCACTGTATTTTGCTTGTAACAAAGCGCTAGATAAGCCAACTCAAACCAAACTCAGCAACGCATTCAACGCGTATCAGTAAGCTTTTATTGTTGGTAATGCACTGATATTTAATTACTTTTAATATTAATTAAATTTAAATTGCCCAACCTTTAAAAGGGGTTATAATCCAGCTGCTTTTGCTTATAAAAGCGCTTATTTTTGGAGTTATAAATGGGTGACTTAATCGGGATTGGTTTATTAATCTTGATCAGTGCGTTATTTGCTATGTCGGAAATCGCCATCGCAGCATCACGTAAAATTAAATTAAGAGTCATGGCTGACGAAGGCAATGCTAAAGCGGCTGCAGTGTTAAAGCTGCAAGAGCAACCCGGTGCTTTTTTTGCCATGATCCAAATTGCCCTTAATGCAATTGCTATTTTAGGCGGTATAGTGGGCGAACAAGCGCTTTCACCTTATGTTGAAAGTGTGCTTGTGTTATTTTATCAAGGACCGTTACTGGCGCAAATTAGCTTTTTACTGTCGTTTTTGACAATTACTTCATTGTTTATTTTATTTGCTGATTTATTACCAAAACGCTTAGCTATGATCCTACCAGAGGCTGTTGCGGTTCGCGTAGTCACGATTATGCGTTGGGTAACGTATGCATTAACACCGTTAGTATTGTTTTTTAATGGTGTAACTAACATTGTTTTACGCTTATTCAATGTGCCGGCAGAGCGTGAAGACATTGTAACCACCGAAGACATAGTCGCAATGATGGATGCAGGCGCAGAATATGGCAGCTTACAACAACAAGAATATGATTTAATTGGTAATGTATTTGATTTAGAAGCGCGCTTTTTATCGAGTGTAATGTCACCTAGAGATCAAATAGTCTACTTTGATATTAACGAAGCCAGCGATAGTATTTCGGGCAAAATCATTGATCATCCACATAATCATTTTTTGGTATGCAATGGCAATTTAGATAAATTAATTGGCTCAGTTGAATCAAAAGATATTCTTCGCCAAGTGCTCAAAGGCGATGCAGCGAATATTAACGACGAAATGCTCGAAAAAGAGATTTTTTATCTACCAGAAACACTGAGTTTGTCAGAGGCATTAAATGCCTTTAAAGGCGCAGCAAAACCCTTCGCAGTGGTGGTAAATGAATACGCACTTGTCGTGGGAATTGTGACAGTTAAAGATCTTATGAAAGGCTTTATGGGAGATTTGATCACCCATAATGGTGATGAATTAATTATCGCACGTGATGCAAATTCATGGTTAGTTGATGGTTTAACCCCAGCCGTTGAGCTGGCAAAAGTGCTCGGTGTGGATGAATTTCCAGAGCAAATGCATTATGAAACTGTTGCCGGATTTTTAATTTATACCATGAAGCGAATTCCTAAACGTGCAGAATATATTCAATTCGCAGGTTTTAAATTTGAAGTGGTGGATGTTGAAGGGATCCGAGTTGAGCAATTATTGGTGTCTAAAATACTACCGGTAGAACCAGTCTTACAATAAAACGTGAGGCGCTATGCGCCTCATTATTTATTCAAAAGCGCCTTTTATTATTGCAAACCCTTGCTCAACCATATGAATGCCATTACTCCATACATGTTGTGGCGCTAAAGTGTTGCTATCAAGTAAAACTAAGTCGGCGTCTGAGCCTTTGCTAATAGTGCCTTTTTTAATCCCCAGTACATTAGCGGGATTAGTGGTTATGGCCATTAATGCGTGCTCTATACTCACCTCATATTGATGTACAGCTTGTTGAAAAGCACCTAACAGAGAGGCTTCTTTACCAATTTCAAGCCCGAGCAAGTTAAATTGCTCGTCAAATATTGGCAGGCTGGCATGGCCATCTGAACTCATAGTCAATTGTGTTGGCTTAACATTGTGTGTTAAACAGTAAGCTAACGCTTGCGCGGCAGCATATTCGCCATGAGCAAGATCATACTCAGTTGTGCTGGTGGTAAAATCAATTGTACCGCCGGCTTCACAAAATAAAATCCCAGCGTCAAGCAGCGCTTTATTTCTATTCATGTGTGTTGGATAAAACTGACTCAATGAAATATCAGTATTTTTATCAACCTCATGCAGAATCGCTAAGTGACTATTAACGGGGCCGACATGAATGCTCACGGTGCCTTTTTTTGCGCTTAGCATGCCGGCGACTTTTGCTTCTGCTGCCAACTCTGCGAGTTGTTGAACGGTGGGTTGGCTGCTACGGTGATCTGAAATTGCCACTTCGCCTACGCCAATAAACTCGTCAATATACATTAGGTCATTTGTAATACTACCCGTCAGTGTTTTAGCGGGTAAGTGATAAGAGCCAGTATGGCAAAATACATTAAGACCAAGCTCTTTTAAGCCTTTCGCTTTAGCAACTAAGTTGGTTAGTGTGCGACTGCTTGAGTCAGTGCCCAGCGCTGCAATAACGGTTGTAATACCTGCTAAGGTGGCATCAGTTAAGTTCATTTCTGGCGTTCGACTAGTAAAACCTGCTTCGCCGCCACCGCCTGTAATATGGACCAAAGAGTCAACAAAGCCTGGTACTAGAATGTTTCCTCGGCCATCGATAATCTTTACTTCGGTATTACTTTCTAGTTTGATCTCGGTTCGAAAATCAATCACTTTAGAACCAGCGATGAGTACATCCATCTGCCCTTGAGGGCTTGGAGTATAAAGGTTTGCACCTCGAATTAATGTCAACATAGTGAAGTCTTTTTATTGATAATTGATAAAATAAGCAAGAAATATAAAGCCGCTTGCTAAAGTAAATAATGCTAAAGTGAAACGCCAAATAAAGGCTGCCCATTCGCTCCAATCAAGCTTTACAATACCTAAGCAACCGATCAAGCTGGCTGAGGTTGGAATGAATATATTCGTTAAGCCATCGCCAAACTGAAAAGCTAATACCACAATTTGTCGTGAGACATTGAGTAAATCGCCTAATGGAGACATCAGTGGCATAGTGATAGCGGCTTGGCCGGACCCTGAAGAAACAAAAAAGTTAAACACACTTTGAAATAATAACATTCCCCATGCCGCAACAAAGTCTGGTACCGCAGCGATACTACTAGCACTATGATAAAGTAATGTATTTAAGGTTGACGGTGCATTTAAATCACTGCCGCCAAGTAATAATACCACCCCTTTGGCAAGAGCGACTAACATGGCTGCGGGCAACAATTCTTGTGCGCCATGTTTAAATGCATCAGCACTTTGGTTAGCTGTTTGTTTATTAAAAATACTGGCGATAAAAGCACTGAGCACACCAATACAAAAAAACTGTGCTGCGAGCTCTGGAATATAGTATTGGCGCGCCATCACACCCCACACAACCCAAGTAATACCCGTTATAAAAGTAATCAAGATAAGTTTATCGGCGGTATCTAATTTTATATCAGTATGGGAGTCGCTTTGCGCGGTGTTAATGGTTCTGATCGAGTTGGCATAACGTATAGTAAAAAATAAACCAAATAGTGTAAACACAACCCATGCGATCATTCTAAAGCCAGCACCAGAAAAAACCGGTATTTCAGCAATAGATTGTGCAATTGCAATACTAAAAGGATTCATCCAAGACGTTGCAAAGCCAATTTGTGTGGCAACATACGTAGTTAAAACCGTTACTTTGGCATCATAGCCGAGCTGTTTCATGATCGGTAGCAAGACAATACAAAAAGCAATGGCTTCTTCGCCCATACCAAATACTGCGCCACCTAACGAAAATAACACAAATAATAATGGTAGAAACAGCCATTCAACTCGCTGAGTTTTATTGATAAGCGCCATAATACCGTTATTAATTGCGCCTGTTTTCATAATGATACCGAACGCGCCGCCGGTAATTAATATAAATGCCATGACACCGATGGTTGCGCCGTACTTGTCACCCGATACTAAACCTTCAAACAACACATTTGCCAGGCCAATTTCACCGCCTTCAGCAAACAGCGGCGTTTGCTCGCTTACAGCCACTGTTTGGTATTGAGAAAGTTCAACACTGTGGCTATCTTTTTGGGCGTTAAACATCCCAGGAGTAATAAACAAGGTTGCCAAGTAGGCAATTAATGCAACTGATAACAAGATGATACTTGCATCAGGCATAGTAAATTGTTTGTTTTTCATAATTTCACTTTTCGCAAAGAAATAGGTTGCTTAGACTAAGCCGCACACCTGCTTATTTTAACACGAAGTTTATTTGAATAAGTGACCTTACTCTACAAAGCAAAGCCACTTAGTACAATTTGGATGGTGTTACGCACAGCGACTAGCACGGCGCGTATAATTTTTAGAAACGATAGCTGACACTAAATGTATAACGCGCGCCATAAGCATTATGGTTTATAGAATCAAAACCACGACTTGAGCCGTATAGCTGTGGCGGCTCTTTGTCAAAAATATTATCAATGCGCGCTCTTAAGGTAAGGGCTTTATTTACGTAGTAACCTGCAGATAAATCCCATACGAGCCAATCGTCAACTTGATGATTACCTTGTGAGTCAAGTTTACCTAAACTTTCCAGTTCATCAATTTCACGGCCTCTAAGTCCTTCAATGTCATCATCATAGCTGCTGGTGTAATTTGCGCCAAGGTTTAGGTAGTAGCTTTGAGCTTCCCAATCGATTGACATACGACCGATGTTTTCAGGGTAGCGATACGTGCCAACTAACTTTTCAATGGCATCAGAGCCTGGTTTATTGCGCTCAAATTCAAGATAGTGCGTGCCATCAAATGCAAAAGTTAAATCGCCACCTGAAAGCCTAAAACGGTGATCAAACTTAATATCAATCCCTGCTAATGTTTGTGTGCCGGTATTTTCAAGTGGGATAACATGGTCACGAAATAATGGTAAAAATAGCTCATCATCACGTGGGTTAAACTCGGTAATATAGTTATCTAAAATTTCATTTAGGTTGGCACCATCTTGCTCGATACTTAAACCACTATTGTCACTGATATCACATAGCTCATTATCGTAAGAAATACCTTGTTGACCTTCTGGGACAATACCGCAATGGCGCAGTGATGCATCAGTAATGGCACGATCTAGCACCGCAGTCATATTAGTATCAATCACTTCTTCGTGATCAAACTGCCAGTAATCAACGGTTAGGTTAGTATCAGCGCTTGGGCTCCAAGCAAAACCAACACTAATAGCTTCTGATTCTTCAGCTTTAAGATTTTTATTTCCAAGCTCGAGTGAGTTAACACTTACCTCTGTTCCTTGGCCCATACAATAAAGATCAGATACTGCTTGGTTAGCACCGCAATCGAAGGTTGATTGAGTGGTTCTTAATTTAACACCAGCTTGCGTAAGAGAAGGGGCACGGAATGACGTAGACCATGAGCCACGTAACACTAACGAGTCGTTAGGACGATAGCTTAAGCCTATTTTTGGATTAAAGGTGCCGCCAAAATCGTCATAATGATCGTAACGTCCTGCCGCCTGTAGCTCAACTTGATCGGTCAATGATACACTTATTTCTGCGAACGCCGCGTATTGAGTGCGATCAGCCTCTGATAAGCTCGAGCCAAAACCAAATACATCCACTAAGTAGCCGTTTTCAGGGCGTGCTTGCGAGTCAAGTGATGGAATGTCAGTTAATTCTTCACGGCGAGCTTCAACTCCAAATGATGCATAAGCGGGTAAATCATTAAAGGTGAATAGCTCACCGTTAAAGTTTACATCCCAGCCGTATACGGTGCTTTCGCCACTGCGTGTTGGACGTGCCTGTGCCGTTGCTAAAACCGCATCGTTGGCGGCATCGCCTTGCACAAATGGATTATAAAATGGCAGTAAATCGCCTGATACACAGTTAAGGTTTGCGCCGTCGTAGTTTGCTAATGTACCGTCTGAGCATAGTTCACCAGTAATGGTGGCATGAAATTGATAGCGATTGTAAATACCATCAATGGCTTCTTGCTCAGAGCTTGAGCGAGAAAAGGTTACGCCTGACTCCCAGCTCCAGTCACCAACATCACCTGCAAGGCTACTCACTAAGCGGAAGTTTTTAGTTTCTACTTCGACAGTACGTGGGGCATTAAAACGCGCATCAAAGCCAAAGCCGTAAACTTCGCGGCCAGCTTGCGTATCAAATTCAAATGGGTCAATAAACACTTGATCCATCAAATCATTACTGCCATCTGCATTATCATAAATGAACAGCGCATCTTCTAAAATGAAAGGACCATCTTCATCATTTATTTGATTAATCGGTGAGGGTGACGAGTACGCTTTTGCCTTTGTTTGGCTATAGAAAAAGTCAGTATGCCAATCAAGACCGCCTAAGCTGCTATTGAACATAAAGCCAGTCGATAGACTCTCAAATGGCGTATCCAGATAATCGTCTTGATTTGGGTAATAGGCACAAATGTCTTCACCAAATTCAGTTGTAACTAATTCAGTCTGGCAATTTGGCGCTGGCAATTCATTCCCATCACGCGAGCTGTAATAATAAATATTTGGCGCGTTTTCAAGTTTTGGTAAGTACGAATAACTATTCACCAGTGGTGATGATGCAGTGAAATCTCGATCGGTTGCTTTAAATGCGTTACGGTCAAAAATATCGGCAAAAACCGTTAAGTTACTCTCACCAATGTTTGTACCGTATACTAGGTTAAGTTGTTTTTTACCTTCATCATGACTGTTAAAGCTGTTTGCGTAGGATGCGTTTACTTCAGCGCCTTCAAAGTCATCTTTTAAAATATAGTTAATTACACCTGCTACGGCATCTGCACCGTAAACCGCTGATGCACCGGTTGCAAGAATATCAATGCGCTCGATAGCTGCAAGTGGAATTGAGTTCACATCGACAAAGTTTTCCGTGCCAGCGGCAAATGAACTGGGCGCAACACGACGACCATTAATCAGTGTTAATGTGGCTGATGGGCCCATGCCACGTAGGCTTGCTGCAGATTGTCCCGCAGGTGTTGAAGTGGACGTGCCACCGCTTTCTGAAGTGGAAAAAGTGCCGCTACCACCTTTGAACACGGATAAATCCTTTAGTAATTCGTGAATCGTGTTGGCGCCAGAGCGTTTGATGGCATCTTGGTCTAATACCGTTAGTGGAATCGTTCCTTCAAGATCGACGCCTTTTAAACGTGATCCGGTGACTTCTACTCGTTCAATGTTTTCAGCTTTAGTGTTTTCTTGCGCATACAAAAAAGTTGGGCAAAGCACTGCGCTTATTGCCGTTGCAATAGTTAATTGACGAAACATATTGGTTTACCTTTGTCTTTATTTTAAGCACAGGTGTACTGCACAGTGCTTATTTTTTGATTATTTAGACAGGGCCGTGATCGATAGACACAGTTAGCCCCTCACAGAGAATGTGAGGTAGTGGCTACTCGTCAAACCACTCCGAAAGGTAGTGAGGAGAGTAGAAATATGTACACAGCGATGTTGCGTTTTTAAACATAATTCCAATCCAAAAGGTTTTTGACAAAGCTAGTATTTGGGTGCTAGCTTACTCGCGATTTAAAAGTTCCTTATTTTTATAGCAAGCATAAAGTTTTACTGCAAGCTATTTTTTATCATTTTTTACATGAGTATAACATTATGGAAAACTTTCGGGAACATCTTGCAAAGAGCCCTAAATATGGTTTTTTTGCTGCTTTTACACTGGTAATGGCTGCTTTTTCGGCGAATATATCTGCAAATCAAACTGAGCAAACCTTGCTGTTAATTGGTGGTGCATTAACGACTTGTTCAAGTTTTAGTCCTGAAAATTGCATTGAAAAAACATCATTAATAGGAAAAAAAGCGAATCAATTTCAATTGACGGGCAAAGCACTACAAGAAATAAAAAGCCAATGGCCTGATGATAGTACTAATAATCGCAATGAAACCTTGCGGGTTTTATCAAAAATTGCCAAGCAACAGCCTAATCTTATCGATAAAGGGTCGTTGCTATGGGCTTGGCGGGATTTAGATAGCCGCTCGCTCAATAATTTAACTGATCGAGAATATAACTTTGTCACTGATATGCTGGAAGTGGCGGTTGTTGATGCTAAAGGCCAGCGCATAAAAGAAACGGTGCAAAGTAAACAAAATAATGAGCCGGCTGCTAATGATATAGTTAATTTTATTTCTGCAACAGCTAAAGTAAATAGGAAACAGCAGAGCTGATTAGCTATCACCGCATCGAGTCGCCACCCTGATTAATCGGCTGACTTTTACGAAGGCTTACTGGATTTTGATCGTATTAAAAGTTCATGGCTGGCGTTAACTCCCGCATTAGCGCAAACAATCACAACTGGGCAATGTGAAAAGCTAGCGCGATTTCGCCAGCAAAACATTGAGGTGTTTAATCGCCACAAAATCTATCCTGGCCTTATTCAAGCTGAGCAACAACTATGCGACGCGGGTGTTGATAATTTAGTTGA
>NZ_JACJFH010000005.1:0-115726 GCF_014164495.1 Pseudoalteromonas sp. SG41-5
AGTGCGCCTCCTGCTAATCCCATTTTATCAATTTCAAGCGCTTCGAATAAAGCAATTAAAATAGCGAGCCCTGACACAAAAACTAAACGTCTTTCTTCACTAAGCCCAGGTAAATCGAGCTCAGCGATGGTCTCATAGGCGATCGATTGCTTTTTAATTTTATTGAGTTTATCTAAACTCAGTGTTTCATCGAGTGATTGTGCCACCATAATTTCTTGGATAGCTTGTACAGTACCCGATGCACCTGATGCAATCTCCCAACCCGCCACTTTATAACTTGGCGCTATATCATCAATAACTACTCGTGCGGCTTTAATAGCAGCATTGAAATTAGCGTCATTGAGTTTACAGTCTTTAAAGTAACGTTCTAGGTAGGTAACACAGCCCATGTTTAGGCTTTTATAATGTAGTGCGTCGAATCCCTTACCTATAACTACCTCAGTACTGGCACCGCCAATATCTATTACTAGTTGGCGACCACTACATGAAGATGTATGCGCAACGCCTTTATAAATAGTGCGCGCTTCTAGCTCACCACTAATGACATTAATTTTATGCGCAAGGATTTGCTCGGCTTTGATTTTAAATTCATCAGCATTCGTTGCTAAGCGCAAAGTAGCGGTGGCAACAATAGTAATGTTGTTTTTAGGGATATCTTGAAGACGCTCTGCAAATAGTGCGAGACATTCCCAGCCTCGTTGCATTGCTTCTGTTCTCAGTTAATTATCATCATTTAGCCCTGCGTCTAATCTGACTTTCCGTTTAACTCTGCCTCTTGTATGTATGTTGCTAGCTATTGTCTCAGCGATTTACACTTGAATACATTTAGATCCTAAATCACTTCCTGCATATACATTTATTTGCGGTTTAAGTTGCCCCACCGTTCAAAAACCTCTAGTTACTACTACGACTATAACGACGGTCGCAATTACGACCGTGCTTTTTGGTAACTATTGTTTGGTCTACGTCCGCTGTTGTTACTACGACTACGTGGGCCTGTTGAATAATTACGCTTTCTTTGAATAGTAGGCTTAGTTAAATCATCAAGCAATGCACTTTTATCATAATGTGATAAAGGAATGCTGTGCTCTATGTATTCTTCAATTTCATGAAGATTATATGCGTACTGCTCACATGCAAAACTAATTGCCTTACCTGATGCCCCAGCGCGTGCTGTACGGCCAATACGATGAACATAATCTTCACAATCATCTGGTAAGTCGAAGTTAAATACATGAGTCACGTCAGGGATATGTAAGCCACGAGCAGCAACATCTGTTGCCACAAGGAAGTCTAAATCACCTTTAGAGAATTGCGCTAAAATTGATTGGCGTTTTTTCTGATTTACGTCACCAGTGAGCATTCCCACCCGGTGTCCATCAGACTTTAACCATGCATAAACCGTTTCACAGCTATGTTTAGTATTTGCAAACACAATGGCTTTCTCAGGCCATTCTTCTTCAATCAAAGTTAATAACAGCTTAACTTTATCTTCTTGAGAAGGATGAAATAACTCTTCAACAATGCGCTTGCCAGTTTTCACATCAGGTTCAATTTGTACATGCTCTGGGTTTGTCATGTGCTCAAACGCCAGTTCTTGTACGCGATACGATAACGTTGCTGAAAATAATAAATTAAGGCGTTGTGATGTATCCGGCATACGGCGGAACATATAGCGAATGTCTTTTATGAAACCCAAATCAAACATACGATCGGCTTCATCAAGTACCACTACTTCGATTTCATTGAGGGTGTAACACCCTTGTTTATATAAATCGATTAAGCGCCCTGTGGTGCCAATTAAAATATCAACGCCTTTTTCTAATTGTGCACGTTGTTTTTCGTAATCTTCGCCACCATATACTAAACCTAAGTTAAGATTACAGTGTGGCGCTAAAATTTTTGCATCTTTGTGGATCTGAATCGCAAGCTCCCGAGTAGGGGCCATGATCAGGGCTCTTGGATGTTTACTAGGTGCTTTGCTAGATTGTAATAACCGATGGCACGTGGCAGTTAAAAACGCCAACGTTTTGCCTGTACCTGTTTGTGCTTGACCCGCAATGTCGCGGCCATCACAAATAAAAGGTAGGCATTTAGCTTGTATGGGTGTGCAATATTCAAACCCACTTTCGGTTAACCCGGCAACCACTTCCGGTGCAATAGCAAAGTCTGAAAACTTTTTATCGGTCAAATGTGTCTTAGTCATAGCGTTTAAGCATAACGTTTAAACTTGCAATAAGAAACAAGAGTGTTTAAATACGCATTAAATAATTCGCCTAACTTATCGGAGAGCGCAATGAGCGAGAAAATTATTCAATTAACTGACGATGGCTTTGAAGCTGACGTTTTACAATCAGACAAGCCTGTATTAGTTGATTTTTGGGCAGAATGGTGTGGACCGTGTAAAATGATCGCGCCAATTCTTAATGAAGTGGCAGAAGAGTTTGATGGCCGTGTTGTAATCGGTAAATTAAACATCGACCAAAATGCGGGCACACCACCTAAATTTGGTATTCGTGGTATCCCTACGTTACTTCTTTTCAAAGAAGGCCAAGTTGCGGCAACTAAAGTGGGTGCACTTTCTAAAACTCAACTTGTTGAGTTTTTAGAAAACAACATCTAAAAATATGCCTAAAAAAAGGGCAACTGCCCTTTTTTTTAATTTTTTTTGTATAAAGACTGGACGCCTAGCGAATGACCTGCTAGTTTATAAAGCCAACTAATCCTTAGTTTACCAACAAACCTCTCTCACTAATCAATATCGATTATATGAGCATGATAACTGTAATAAAGAACCCACCAATATGCATTTACGCGAATTAAAAGACAAGTCGATCAAAGAACTTGTAGACTTAGCTGAGTCCATGGGGCTCGAAAACGTAGCCCGCTTAAGAAAGCAAGATATTATCTTTGCTATCCTTAAAGCCCACGCCAAAAGTGGAGAGAACATTTTTGGCGGTGGTGTATTAGAAATCTTACAGGATGGTTTTGGTTTCTTAAGATCATCAGAAGCCTCTTACCTTGCTGGTCCTGATGACATTTATATATCACCTAGCCAAATTCGTCGTTTTAGTATGCGTACTGGTGATTCTATAATGGGTCTCATACGTCCACCTAAAGACGGTGAACGTTACTTTGCATTACTAAAAGTAAACGAAGTAAATTTTGATAAACCTGAAAACTCTCGCACGAAAATTCTTTTTGAAAATCTTACCCCGCTACATGCAAACGAACGTTTACGTATGGAACGCGGTAATGGTAGCACCGAAGATATCACTGCTCGAGTACTTGATTTAGCCTCACCAATTGGCCGTGGTCAACGTGGTTTATTAGTAGCACCGCCTAAAGCGGGTAAAACAATGCTACTACAAAATATTGCGCAATCGATTACCCATAACCACCCAGATGCGACATTGATGGTACTACTTATCGATGAGCGTCCAGAAGAAGTTACTGAGATGCAACGCCTAGTAAAAGGTGAAGTTATTGCATCAACGTTTGATGAACCAGCAAGCCGTCACGTACAAGTTGCTGAAATGGTAATTGAAAAAGCAAAACGTTTAGTTGAGCACAAAAAAGATGTAATCATCTTACTGGATTCAATCACACGTTTAGCACGTGCTTATAACACGGTAATTCCTTCATCAGGTAAAGTACTTACTGGTGGTGTTGATGCTAACGCCCTGCATAAACCAAAGCGTTTCTTTGGTGCTGCGCGTAACGTTGAAGAAGGCGGTAGTTTAACTATTATCGCAACTGCGCTTATCGATACCGGCTCTAAGATGGATGAAGTTATCTACGAAGAGTTTAAAGGTACTGGTAATATGGAATTACACTTAAATCGTAAGATTGCTGAAAAACGTGTATTCCCTGCAATCGACTTTAACCGCTCAGGTACCCGTCGCGAAGAGCTACTGACTAAACCTGATGAACTACAAAAAATGTGGATTTTACGCAAAATAGTTCATGAAATGTCTGAAATTGATGCCATGGAGTTTTTAATTGATAAACTCTCTATGAGCAAAACGAATGATGAATTTTTTGATTCGATGAAGCGTCAATAATTCTCTTTACTAGATTCTAAAATGCCTGTTAATACAGGCATTTTTTTTGCCTACCCCTAAATCTCACTCCTATTATAAATTTGTTTTATTAATCTCTTTGCTCTGTTTCCTATAGACGAAAATCATCAGACTGCGCAGTATTGAGTAAATATTAAAACTGCGATTATTTAAATCCAGCACACAGTAATGCCACTCGATAAAACGCTCAACTCGCTTTATTGGTTAGTAGTAACTTATAGCCTTAAAGTAACGACCCATTAAGCGTATATATCGCTCTTTTAAGTCAGCTGTTGTGATAACTGCTTAATCAAATCATCTACTAATTCTTTTACGTCTGCATCACTGCTGGGGTTATGTTTTTGTGATAAGAGTGATTTATCTAAGCACATCGCTGTATTAGCTACATCAGTTAATGAAAATATCTGTGCGGCACCAAGGATACGATGGCTATCTTGCTGTAATGCAATATAGTCCTTTGCTGCAAGGTGCTGTGTAAGTGATGCTATTTCATCATCAAAACTGGCAATAAAACTCGTCACTAAATCGCTAATATCAGGATTAGCTAAAGGTAGCGGTAGCGTGCTGGTGCTATTTAAATGCGCTGCGAGTGCCTGATAAAACGCTTCTTTTTCTATTGGCTTACTTAAATAGCCAGTAAATCCCATCGCTAAGTAATTATCTATTTCATGACTCATTGCATTAGCTGTTAACGCAAAAATAGGTTTATTAAAACCACACTTATTTAACAGTTCAAATGCACTAAGGCCATCCATTACCGGCATTTGTATATCTAATAAAACAACATCTGGAAATTCACTGAGGCACTGTTCAACTGCTTGCTCACCATTACTTACTGAGATCACTTCAAGGCCAATCGACTTTAAAAAGCGCGTTATTAGTCTACGATTGTCGGGATGATCTTCTGCTAATAATACTCGCCCAACTAGACCTTTAGTTGCAGCTGGTTTTGAGTTGTCGGTAGCAAGAAGGGTTGGCGCATACTCTTTACATGGCACATTAAAAATAAACTCACTGCCATTACCATGCTCACTTTCAACACTAATATAACCCCCCATCATAATTGCTAATTGCTGGGAAAGACTCAAACCAAGTCCTGAACCACCGAACCTGCGAGTGATGGTATTATCGCCTTGTTGAAAACATTCAAAAATGTTTTTTATTTGCTCTGTATTCATACCAATCCCCGTATCAATCACTTTAAAGCATACGCCTTGTTCGGTGTGATTAATATCCAGAGTAACACTGCCATGCTCGGTAAATTTGATCGCATTAGTCAGTAGGTTTATTAGTATTTGCTTGACGCGGATCATATCTAACTTAGTCCAATAACTCGAGCCTAAGTGATTTTCTAATAGCAGCGTTAAGCCTTTGCTTTTAGCCTGCATACTTGACATAGCATAAACATCATTTACAAGCTCCACGAGGTCAAACTCGCTAACATGTAAATCTAAACGGTTTGCTTCTATCTTACTAATATCGAGCACATCATTAATCAAATCTTTTAAATGATCGCTATGTTTTTTAATAACTAACAATTCTGTTTGTAATTGCTGGGGCTGATATAAACCATGCAATAAGTCGTCTGTTTGCCCTAAAATAGCGGTAAGTGGTGTGCGTATTTCATGGCTGATATTAGCCAAAAACTGGCTCTTAACTTGATTCGCGGCACGTAGCTCTTGTGCCACATATTGTAATTCTTGAGTACGTTGCTCAACTTTTTGCTCTAATTGGGTTTTGGCCTTTTTTTCGATTGCACGGCGATATAATACAACTGCACAGATCAATACCAACATCAGCACAATAGACAGTAAAATAGTTAACTGTGAGCGTTTTTCAATCTTTAATTCTTGTAGGCTACGCTCTTGTTTAAGCTGTTTAATTTCTTGGTTTAACTGGTTCGACTGAAACTGAGACTGAAATACATTTAACGCTTTCATAACCTCTTCACTGGTTATGCTACGTTGATAATCGACAAACTGTTGGTGCAGATGAATAGCCCGCTTATAGTCACCGGCACCAGCACTTAACAACGCCTCGATACCTAAGCCGTCTTTAATGCGCAATTCATCTTTATATTCTTTGGCTAGTGATATTGATTGTTGTAAATTTTGCTCCGCAATATCAATATCCCCCATCACTAATTGCACTTTAGCTAAAACATGTAAAGAAGCTAACCGTAAGGATTGATTATCTATCTGCAGGGCGTATTTTTGAGCTGCTTGTGCGTGATACAAAGCTGCATCCAACTCATCTATTTTTAAATTTATGTTAGCTAAGTTGGTATGCTGTACGGATAATTGATAGGCGTCATTAACACTTTGATAATAGCGTAAAGCGAGCTGGTAATAGTGCAACGCTAATTGATTTTGACCCGACTCAGTATAAGCAACCCCCATGTTGCCATAGGCACGAGCAATCCCCTCTTCATCACCCAATTGCTGAAATACATCGAGCACTTCACGATAAATTTCAAGTGCCGAATCATAGCTAGATAAACGAATATAGATGCCCGCAATATTATGAAGAATATCAGCTTTGTCTTGCGCGCTACCATCTATTTCATAAAGTGCTTTTGCCTGCTGGTAATGATCTAAAGCAAGCTCCATGTTGTGCATATTAAAATATGCAAGGCCAATATTACTTAGCAAATTGGCTTGTTTTAATGGACTATTTAAACGTACCGCTAAGTTTAACGCACGGCTGTAATCAATAATGGCTTGTTGTAATAAACCTTGAAAATATTGCACCACGCCCTGCATTTTTATTGCTCGAAAATGTAACTCAGGCAGATTTTCAAATGTACTATGCTGCTCAAGCAACTGATAATAATGCAATGCTTGGGGATAATTACTCAACTCAAACGCATGCTCTGCTAGACTAGAATAAATAGCAACTTGTTGTTGATTTGATAATTGCGTAGACAATAATTGGGTAGCTAACAGCTGCTTTTCAGACCATTCATCCGTAACTTTAAATTGTTCAAAAAGTGCTACTTGTTGTTGAGCATTACCTGATTGAGAAAAAACGCCAAGCACACTAATCGAGCAAATAAATAATAGGCGCTTAAACTGACCCAGCATAATTTTTTCCTTGGAATTTTGTTAGCAGTAGAAGCTATGATAGTTTAGTCAAGATACACCAATAACTAGACTGTAAACAATGCTTAACCCACTGATTGATGAGATTTTCGAGTTAATTTTAACGAAGCACATTTGGAAGGTTCACACTTTAGCATTGGAATTATCTGAGCGTGGTGTAATTAATGACTTAGATACAGATCCATACCGTGATCTGTTTAAGCGTAACTTTTTAATTATGAATGCACTTTATCAACTGCAGCAACAACTGTTGCCAAATCAATATTTATTGGTAGCCAGTTTACATATAGAGCTCACAGATAATCCAGATAAGATAACCATTGCAGCGCATGACTCATTACAAGCGTACTATCTAGATTGGCAAAATTACGATGCCTCGATAACAGAAGTTAAATCACTGTTAGATAACTTTTGGCGTACTTTTCGTGCATCACCAACAATAAATACGCTTGATCAACAACAACGCCAGACATTATTAAAGCACTGGGAATTACCTGACGATTTTTCTATGCAGGCATTGCAAAAGCGCTGGCGGCAGTTGGCAACACAATATCATCCCGATAAACAACATGGTAATGCAGAGCAGTTTAAACAGTTAAAAAATGAATATGAGCAGCTTAGGGCAAGCTGCTCAAAAGCATCATAAGCAATAATTAACGAGTTAAACGACGGGCACGAATTTTACGGCCTTTAATATTACCTTCCGTTAATTTTCGTAGCGCGGGCTTTGAGCTATTACGTTCGACAGCCACAAAAGCCACATTATCAAGCACATTAATTTTACCGACTTGACGCCCTGCTACGCCATCTTTACCGGTTAATGCACCTAAAATATCACCTGCGCGTACCTTTTGCTTTTTACCTGAATCGATCATTAGTGTCACCATTTGTGGTTTGTATGGTGGCTTTTCAAGTAGGCTAAACGGCGGTAATTGTTCTGGTAAAAAATCACATTCATAATGGTCACCAATTTGTGCCACTTTGAATTGTTCCGCATCGCCATAAATAGAGCATGCAATGCCTTTTTTACCAGCACGACCAGTACGACCAATACGGTGTACATGGGTTTGTGGGTCATGGGCAAGGTGGTAGTTAATCACCATATCCATATCATCGATGTCTAAACCACGAGCGGCTACATCAGTGGCCACTAAAATCGAGGCGCTTTTATTAGCAAAGTGGATCAAGGTGCGCTCACGATCTCGCTGCTCTAAATCACCATGCAATGACACGGCACTGAAGCCTTCATCAGCTAAATCATCACACACCTGTTGAGTTTCGACCTTGGTATTACAAAACACCACACAGCTTTCTGGCTGAAACTTCAGCAGCAACAATTTTAATGTATTAAAACGTTGTTTGTTATTATCCATTTTATAAAAGTACTGTTTGATCGTACTTTTTTCTTGCTCTTCTTCAACCTTCACCATAACAGGGTTGCTTAATACACGTTTGGCAATCGCTTCTATCGCGCGCGGAAAAGTGGCGCTAAATAATAAAGTTTGACGCTGTTTTGGAATACGCTCAATAATCGCATCCAAAGTGTCTTGAAAGCCCATATCAAGCATTTGATCGGCTTCATCAAGTACCAGAGTGTCTACATCATCTAAACGTAGCGTACCTTTGCGAATATGATCATCTACACGCCCAGGTGTGCCAACAATAATATGTGCACCATGCTCTAGTGAACCAATTTGAGGACCAATCGACACGCCACCACATAGAGTTAATATTTTTATATTGTGAATACCACGCGCTAATTTACGCATTTCCACAGCTACTTGCTCAGCCAACTCACGGGTTGGACAAAGCACTAAAGACTGTATACGAAAACGCTTAACATTAAGCTTGGCCAACACACCTAAACTAAATGCGGCAGTTTTACCTGAGCCAGTTTTAGCTTGTGCAATGATGTCTTTACCTTCAAGCACTGGCGGCAGGCTTTGCGCCTGTACAGCGGTCATTTGGGTGTAACCTAAAGTCGATAAGTTATCGACCAAACCTGATGGTAAAGCGAGTGATGAAAAAGCTGTAGCGGTCAAAGTAATTTCCAGTGCAATAAGTAAACATGAAAAGCCGCTGCAGATGCCCGACTTAGTTATGCTGCATAATAGCAGAATATACAAATTGCTACCATTAAGCTGACCATATTCTCAATAAACATTCACCATAACATCACCACCGATAGGCATTTATCTCATCTACTTTTGTTGCTCAGTATTAAATGCTTTAATAACCCTCACTTGAAAATATAACCAGGTCAATAATGAAAAAAATCATCACCGGATTACTGCTAGCCGGCAGCTTTTTAGCCAATGCCGCCGAGCCTGAATTTACCGCAAAGCAACTTCAGCAAGTCACCGAACTAAGAACTAATGCCAGTAACAGCGAGTTAAGCTATCAATTGCTTGAATCGCTTACTACTGAAATAGGACCTCGCTTACCTGGTACAGAAAATGATAAAAAAGCCGTTGCGTGGGCCCAAGCTAAATTTAAAGAGCTTGGTTTTGATAAAGTATGGCTAGAAGAGGCAACCTTCCCTGAGTGGCGTCGTTTTAGTGAAAGTGGCAAAATTTTAACGCCAAGCGAGCAACCTTTGCACCTAACAGCATTAGGCCACAGCGTTAGCACACCAAAAGATGGCATTACCGCTGAAGTTGTATTATTTGAAACGCTTGATGAACTTATCGCAGCACCAGCAAACAGCTTAAAAGGTAAAATAGCTTATATAAATTACCATATGAACCGCCATATTGATGGCAATGGTTATGGTCCTGCTGTTCGTGCTCGCTCAACAGGTTCAGTTGAGGCTGCAAAAAAAGGCGCGATTGGTTATATGATGCGTTCTGTTAGCACCGCACATCACCGCTTTGCTCATACCGGTGGCAGTCACTATCAAGAAGGTGTTACGAAAATCCCTAATGTGACCATTGCTAATCCTGATGCAGATCAGCTAGCTCGCTTAGTTGCACTAGGTAAAAATGTTACCGTAAATATCAATGTGCAAACTGAAGATCGCGGCCAAGGTACTGGCTATAACGTGATTGGTCAGTTCAATGGCACACAAAACCCTGAACAATACGTACTGATTGGCGGTCATTTAGATTCTTGGGATTTAGGCACTGGCGCACTTGATGATGGTGCAGGCGTTGCGTTAACCATGGCTGCTGCCAAACATATTAGTGAAATAAAACGCCCTAAACGCAGCATTCGTGTAGTGTTATTTGCCGCCGAAGAGCTAGGATTATGGGGCGCTAAAGCTTATTTTAAAAAGCATGCAAATGAACTTGATAAAATTGTTGCCGCCGCTGAATCTGACTTTGGTGCTGATGTAGTGTATGGCTTTGAATCGAATGTATCTGCAGCCTCGTTGCCAGTAGTGCGTGCAATAGCCAAGCAACTTGCGCCGTTAAATGTTGAATACATAGGTAAAAATAGCGCTAATGGTGGGCCTGATTTAATTCCATTTAAAAATGCCACCAGCGCGCCAATTTTTGAGCTGCACCAAGACGGTACTGATTACTTTGACTACCATCACACTGCTGATGATACGCTTGATAAGATCGATCCGGCTAAACTTAAGCAAAATACCGCAGCATATGCTGTATTTGCGTTAATGGCAGCTGATGCTAAAACTACAATTAAAGCAAAGCCTGTAGCAAGCAAATAAGCTAACCAAACATACTTTCTTACAGTTTTCTGCTTTGCATCTAACCTTCCTTGTTTTAATTTAACGTAAAACAAGGAAGGGAAAAAAGGTCATATGCTACTATTCAATACCAGCGATTCATTGTCGTTTTTCAGCCAAATAAAAACCTGCCCACACTGTCATCATGATGACTATCGACTACAAAACCACAGCCGCTTTTTGCGTTTTTCAATTGTCCCTATGCTGCCATTAGCATGGCATTATCAATACCAGTGTAGCCATTGCCAGCACAATGTACAGCTTTCAATTATGCAACTGCCATGGTTAGAAAAGCTTTCTTTGATCAAATATTTTATAGGCTCGATATTACTTATCTGGTTATCTATTTACTTTTATACACAACATCTTGATGAGCTAAAAGCCAAACAAGCAATACTCAGCCAGCCACAAGCATTCGATACTTACTTGGTACATGCTGATAAGTTTTCTAACGAACCATTGCGCCCTGAAAACCTAAAAGTAGCCCAAGTACTCGAGTTTGATGACCAAAATATCACCTTTCAAATCAGCAATTATCGCTATAAACGCGACAGCGGCATTACTATGGCTATGCGTACCAGCTTATTGGTACAAAAAGATTATTTTTCATCAAAAACAATTACTTTACCGCGCAGCGAAGTACAGCGTTTATATGATGAAGGTGCTATTTATGATGTACTGCGCCCTTACGCATATAGCTTATATGGTGGTTTTGTGATGTTCCCACCACGCCCTAAACCGCTATATGAAGGGGTGAAGCTTAATAAAAATAATCAGCAAGGCATCATCTATTACAAAGATGGGTTATTTCCTGAAGCGTTCGAAAGCTTTTTACTCGCCAGCAAAGAAGGCTCACAATGGGGTCAGCTTAATACTGCGCAAATGTATCGTGATGGTGAAGGGGTAGAAAAAGATATCAGCCAAGCTATTTATTGGTATCAACAAGCTGCAGGGCAAAATAACCACAAAGCCAAATTACAACTCAAAGAGCTGTGCCTTGAGTATTCCTGTTAATATAGCCAAACTACCTACAACAAGTGGATATAAATATGGCAAGCTTTTAGCTTGCCATTTAACACGTAAATACGACTGTTACATTGTTAAGTGTTAGTCTAAAAAGGTCAGCACTTGTTGATAATAACGAGTGCGATGTTCTTGCTTATAAAAACCATGCCCTTCATCTTCAAGCAGTTCATATATATAAGGATGTTTAGCTTTTTTAAGAGCCGCAATCAGTGATTCGGCCTGTTCAATCGGTGCACGCTGATCTTCACCACCATGCACTATCAGCACTGGAGCCTTTAACTTATCAATATTATAGCTAGGTGAAAAAGCCTTTAGTTGCGCTTCATCTGTACCCAATACATTCTGTAAATAACGTTGGCCACTATCGCGCTCTGCAACATCCCCTTCTTTAAACATTAAGGGCAAATCATAAACGCCAACAACGCCAATCGCACACTTAAACATATCAGGTTCTAAAATCGCACTTTGTAACGCTGAGTATCCACCAAAGCTCGCGCCCATAATGCAGATATTGTTTTTATTAACTGTACCCTGCTCAACTAAATACTTCACACCATCTATAATATCAAATTGAATTTCAGCTCCCCATTTTCGATGCCCAGCATGCTCAAAGTTACGGCCAAAACCACCTGAACCTCTAAAATTAACTTTTAGTACGGCCATACCACGGCTTGCAAGCAACTGTGCATCAAGGTCGAATCCCCACCAATCGCGCGGGCCATGTGGACCACCATGTGGCATAACCACTAAAGGTAAGTTTTTTTCTATGGTATTATTCGGTACTGTTAAGTAGCCATAAATAGTTAAACCATCTCGACTGGTATAACTTACAGGCTTGGTCTGCGCCATTTGTTCTGCATCAATCCAACGACGGGATGCAAACAAAAATCGTAAGTTATTACTTTTGGCATCGAATAAATAATATTGTCCAGGGTTACGATCATTAGAGGCATAAATAATATTAGTGTCGCCATCTTCAGTACTGCTAACGAGTTGCACTTGTTCACCAGGTAAAGCGGAGATTAATGATTTTAAACGCATGCTTTTATCTGATTGCCCATCGACAAAAGCATAAGTTGGATAACCTAGTTCGGTTTCAATCGCAAATAGCTCTTTTGATGCTTCATCGACCCATATTTGCTTTGGTGAGACTTTCTCTTCTTTATGAATTAAATCAACTGCTCTGGTTTTTAGATTCAATTTATATAAGCCTTGAGCTTCACCACTTATTGATGCTGTGATATAGACAGCATCACCACTACTATCAAAAGCGTGCAACTCCACATCACTGTAAGTCAAATCACCTAAATCAAGTGCTTGCCAATCTCCACCTGACTTTTCACGGGTATGTATTGTAGACTTAATATAATCATCACTGGAAACAGCCACTCTGACATTTCCTTCATGGTCGGTCAAAAAGTTGGCCATACGTGACGGGGAGCGCGTAACTTTACAACGCTTCCCTGAAAAAATATCAACCTCATAAACAACAGTGTGCGGTTCACTACTTGATGTCCACGGGTAAGTCACTATAAGCATTTTATCTTCATCGTGGATTAAAGGCTCCAGCAAATAAGAGGTGCCATAAAGTGGTGTGGCTTTTTTGATATGAGAGCCAGTTTGCATTTCGCCAAGATAGCCAACTAAGTACTTAGCTTTTGAGCCATCAGCATTCACGCCATATAATTCACCATAATATTCAGGGTGATCTTGCCAGCCGTGTAAGTATTCTTTTGCAACTACAACCCGATCATCACTTACCCAATGATAAGCACCAACTTGGGCATTGCTCTCAAAATTAATAGCGTGGTGAATTGTAAATTTTTTAGCATCTAAAATAACCAGCATCTTTTTACCTTCAGGTTGCATAATTACTGCAAGGTAGCTTCCCTTAGGAGAGATTTTAACTTGGCTATATTCACTGCTGCGGCTGAAGTCATCGACTGCTGGAGCTGATTGATTTGCATCACTCATGAAGCTGACAACACACAAAGTAATAACAACAATCAACTGCATCATTTTGCTCATACAACATTCTTTTAAATTTATATTTTTATAATTGCTACAATTGTACCCAATAAGGTTTTAAATAGATATCCATCCAAATACGTAAGTAAAGAACGAAGAGTACTTATTTACTTTGTTAAGGTTACATTATAACATTACCGATATATTATAACAAAACACCGGACTGTTTATGATTTTACCTAACTTTAAAACTTGCTTAATTGCCTCTATGGTTGCTGTACTGTGTGCCTGTAACAGTGAAATTGATGATCTTGTAGATAAAAATGCTGAGCAGAAAGATGACCATGACCACACTGAAATCACTGCAAAAGGGCGATTAGCGATTAGCCATGCTGATATTGCTAACGTATCTGTTTTTAACGCTGACAACAACTCGTTGCTGGAGACCTTTAATACCAGCAACGTAATAAGTGGTCTATATGCCAGTCCTAATTTCCGTTATGCAGTATTGATCCAGCGAGCAGAAAATTATGTTGAGTTCATTGACGGTGGATTATTTACAGAAGATCATGGTGATCACCAACATAGTTATGAACAGCAACCCGAGCTGCATGATTTAATCTTTAACGATAGTAAACCAACCCACTTTGATGTCAGTGAACAGCAAGCTGCACTGTTTTTTGATGGCGATCTTGATGCAGGGATCCCTGCAAGCTTTGTGTTATTAAGTGATGAATCACTTGCTGCTGGGAAAACGTTAGCAGCACATAGCTTTAACAATGCCATGCATGGTACAGCGCAAATTCGCGGTGAATCGGTAATCACAACTTATCGCAGCGAAGATATAACTAGCGTGCTGCCAAATTATGTTGAACAACTGCATATTCATGGTGATCACTTTCATCAAGAACAGCGGTTTGCAGTGGATTGCCCTGCACTACATGGCAGTGCGCAAAATCACCAGCATATCGCTTTTGGCTGTAGCGATGGTGTATTAGTTATAACTGAAAAAGATAATGTGTTTAACGCAGCCAAAGTAGCTAATCTCAACAACTTTGCTGAAGGTACGCGTATTGGCACAATTAAAGCGAGTGAACACAGCGAACTATTTTTAGGTATTGCACAAAGTAAGCTTTTTTACACCATCGACCCAGCATCAGCTGAAATGACACAGCTTGCATGGCAACAAAATACTGAAAATACCGTATTAGCAAGTGCACTGGATAGGATTACCGGCGAGTTTTATGTACTTGAAAGTGATGGTTTCTTGTCAGTGCTACATGCTGAAGATGATTGGCAAGTCAGCGCACGCTTTAAAGTACTCGAAAACCCAGCTGGTAACTATGCACTCGCGGCCTCAGCGGCCGACGATACTTTATATATCAGTGATGCAAACAACCAAACAGTATTAAGTATCGACACCCATGAGCAAACGACTAAAACTATTCTTAACCTTGATTTTATCCCTAATCAAATTACCTGGTTAGGTATAGCTGCTGAATCAAAACATGAACACTAATTAATTCAAGCAAATAACTTTCATAGCATTCCCTTGCTAATTCATTGCCAGCAAATTTACTTTGCTGGCTTTTTTGCTTTCATGCTGACAATTCCATGATGAACTAACACAGCAATCGCACCGGCTAATACACCTAATAAACCATCGAACAGTAAAGGCGCAATAATCTCTCCCAGCGTACCTAAGTTTGCCAGTGCAAACTCAGCAACAGCGGTTTGCCAATGATGCAACACACTAATACCATGCACTAAAATTCCTCCACCCACTAAAAACATCGCTACCGTACCTGCAAATGCTAAAAACGCCATTAAACGTGGTGCTGCGGCTAATAAACCTTTACCTAATAATGCTTTAAAACGGTTTCCTGTTTGCTGTGCTTGGTTAAGCAAATACAAACCAGCATCATCGAGTTTTACAATCCCTGCCACTAACCCATAAACGCCTATGGTCATGATCACCGCAATAACACTTAAGACTAGCGCTTGATTTAGTAAACTTGCACCCGCCACGGTGCCTAGAGTGATAACTATTATTTCTGCCGATAAAATAAAGTCGGTTCGAATAGCCCCTTTTACTTTTTGTTTTTCGTACTCAACTAAATCTAAATTTTCGACAGCATCTACATCATCATTTTTCGTAGCTGGTAATAACTTTTCAACTAACTTTTCTGCACCTTCAAAACACAAAAATAATCCACCAACCATCAATAAAGGTGTAATAAGCCAAGGCAGCCAGACACTTATTAATAACGCTGCAGGAACTAAAATAGCTTTATTTAAAAATGAGCCTTTCGCTACCGCCCACACGACCGGTAGCTCACGATCGGCAGTGACTCCTGTCACTTGTTGCGCGTTTAAAGCTAAATCATCCCCTAAAACACCCGCAGTTTTCTTCGTGGCGACTTTACTCATAGTGGCAATATCATCTAATAAAGTGGTGATATCGTCCAATAATGTCAATAGGTTAGTACCTGCCATCTCATTTCCTTTGCAGTTAAAAAATTTATAATTATCAACATAGCCTAAACGAGTATTTTCACCAAAGGTTAATTTTCGTTTGCTATGCTAGTTGCTCAACACATTTAGCCAAGGTACTTGTTAATGTATAAAACCCTATTAATTGCACTCGGTGTTATTAGCCTCAGTGCATGCACAGAACAATTAAATAGTCAGTCTTTCTCCTGCGATAGCCAGCTAAGCGCCGTTATTACCAGTAATGATGAAGAAAGTGCCACGCTAAATTACAATCAAGTAGATCATTCGCTGACCAAACAAATCAGTGCCTCGGGCGTAAAATATACCAATGAAGATGTGCTGTTTTGGACCAAAGGGAATGAAGCTATGTTGATAATTGATGGCAACAAATATCACTGTAATTTAGAGTAATACAATCGCTCGCCAAACTTATAATTTATAAAAATACTGCTACACTCATAAATAATTAAGTATTTACGGGTTTACTATGCGCGCTATTGCTATTAAAACGAAACTAATTTTTGCCTTTGCCACAATTGGTTTTTTAATGCTCGCCAGCAGTAGTTTTTTTTACTGGTCATTAGGACAAATTAATCACGCCACTTCGGATATAGAAACTTTAGCTGTACCGGTACAACAGCAAAGTCATGCCTTGCGGTTATCGCTGTTATCAATCACCAAATTTAATGCCGTTGCATACAGCCAAACAAGTAAAGCCAGTTTGCAACAGCAGCAACAGAGAACTCATGAAGAACAAGCTTTATTTAAAACCAAGCTAGAAGAATTAAGCTCTCAGCTACACGACCAACCGCAAATGCTGCAATTACTATCGAAAATAACACAACGCTATCAGCAATTTAGTACCACTAGCGCAACAATGTTTAACACCAAACAACAAGGCCTAACAGCAGCAACTCAGGTTACCTCATTAGCAAATGATTACGCTAATAATCTTGCTGACTTAAGTAGTGGCTTACTTGATTTAGAACTAATCGAAGTAACACCGGAGCAAAAATCGTTATTAGCCGCTATTGTTGGTACCGCGACCCGCATTGACGACTTACTATTCACCTTAGGCAATAATGTTAAGAGCATCAACCACATTAGTTCCCTACAAACACTCACAGAACACCAACAAGATACCGCTTTTTTATTAGACAATATCCAATCTAATTTTACATACCTACAACAGCAAGCGAGTGAGTTAAAAAATCAAACAAATTTCAGCAACCTAAAAGACCTTCTCAGCTTAATTAATCAACAGTTGGCAACACTGTACCAACAACAAAGTACTCTTTTGACCAGCAAAGTTGCGACCGAGCAAGCCTTTGCTGCATTCCAGCAACAGTTTCAACTTACCGAGCAGCTCATTATTGAGTTAAATCATTTAGCCGATAAACGCTTTGATACCTTGCAGGCGGATGCTCAGTCGGTGATCACTACAGGTTCGCGACTCGCGATTATTATAAGTTTAGTGCTTATTTCGTTTGCAGCCTTGATCTGCTTTTTAACCACCAAAGCAATGTTAAAACCACTCAATGCTGTAAATAAAGCACTATCACGTATCGCTTCTGGGGATTTATCGAAACGTACAAAGCCCCATAATGATGATGAATTTGGTGTACTTTTAAACAATATCAATCAATTAAGCGATGATCTAAGTACATTACTAAGTGCGATAAGTGATAACGCCCACACCTTAGATCAATCAGCAATTCAAACCAGTGCACAAGGCCAACATATGACCGAAGCAGCACAGCAGCAATTAGATCGTATTGCAGAGGCCGACTCGGTGGCGCATAGCATGCATAGTAATTCCCAAGCGGTCTGTGAACGAGCTGATAACACCTCTAATGAAGTTGCTAACGCTTCGCAGTTTGCCAATGATGTAAATCAGATTGCTGATCGTAACAGCCAGCGTATTGCAGCGTTACTGACTCGGCTTGATCAAGCTGTACAAAGTACTAATGAGCTAACCCAACACACACAATTAATTGGCGCAATCGTGGATACAATTAGCAGTATTGCTGAACAAACTAATTTACTTGCGCTAAACGCTGCTATTGAAGCTGCCCGTGCAGGAGAAAATGGCCGAGGCTTTGCTGTTGTGGCAGATGAAGTTCGCTCTTTAGCTGCACGAACGCAAAACTCGACTAGCGAAATACATACAATGATCCAAACACTGCAACATCAGGCCAATACTGCTCATCATGAAATTAACGATGGGCAACAACAAGCAAAAGAATGTGTAGCAAATAGTAGTGAATTAAACCAAGCGGTGGATAAAATAAAAAGTACTTTAGTGACAATTAACCAAATGAGTATGCAAATTGCTAGTTCATCACATCACCAGCTTGATAACAGCAATGAGATAAAACAGATTATGGCGCAAGTAACGGTGCAAGCACAAACGAATGCCGAACATGCAAAGTCACTCGCCAATCAAAGTGAAGACGTTAACCAACTCGCTCACTCATTAACCAGCGCAGTAGAAAGATTTAAGTTCTAACTCTGAATATAAAACCCATCTGCAGCTATTGTGATAATGATAAATACACGCCACAGAAATAACGTTGCAGTGGCGTGTAGCAACTTATTTATTATTTTGCTCCGCGATAAACTCCCTAATGTATTTATCAAATAGTGCCGCAGGCAGTGGTTTGCTGTATAAAAAACCTTGAATATAATCACAATTTAGAGCGTTTAAAAAAGCCAGCTGTGCAAAGGTTTCAACTCCTTCGGCAACAACTTTGAGCTGTAGGTTACTAGCCATTGAAATTATTGCACTAACCATCGCACAATCTTCAAGATCATCCGGTAAGTCTTTTATAAACTCCCGATCTATTTTTAACTTACTCAGCGGAAAACGCTTTAAATAACTCAACGATGAGTAACCGGTGCCAAAGTCATCAATTGCTAAACCCACGCCGGTTCCGCGTAATGCTTGCAACTGCTGCAAAATATTTGAGCTATTATCAGCAAGTAGCGTTTCTGTAATTTCAAGGGTTAAACACTGAGCTGATAACTGCGTTTCCTGTAGAACACTTTTAACTAACGCTTCAATATCTTGGCGAATAAATTGCACGCTAGACATATTTACCGTAACAAAAAACTGATCACCGAAACAACCACACCACTTAGCAGCTTCGCGGCATGCTTCTCTGAGTACCCACTCACCAATGGGAATGATTAATCCTAACTCTTCACATACAGGAATGAATTGTGCCGGCGAAACATCGCCAAGCTCCGCACTATGCCATCGCAATAATGCTTCACAGCCGACCGTTTTTTTATCGTGGCTAATAATTGGCTGAAAATAAACGGTAAACTCGTTATTACTAAGCGCTTTATGAAGAGCATTTTCGAGCCTACTGCGAGCAGTCGCTTGTTCATGCAAGCCACTGGTAAAGAACTCAAAGCAGTTTCGCCCTTGCGCTTTAGCTTTGTACATAGCGCTATCAGCATTACGTAGTAATATTTTTCGATCGCTGCCATCGTCGGGGAAAATAGTGATCCCCATACTGCCGGATACAAATACATCTTGCTCACCAATTTTAAATGAAGAACTAAGCGCCAGCAGAGCTTTTGTAGCTAGTCGCTCAATATCTGCTAACTTATTGATCCCTGGCAGTAATAGCGCAAACTCATCGCCACCTAAACGGGCAACTACGTCAGAGCTGCGCATACATGCTTTAAGCCTTTTGGCAGCCTCAAGTAATAGTAAATCACCACTATTATGCCCTAAGGTATCGTTAACGCTTTTAAACCGATCTAAATCAATAAAACAAATTGCCAAACGCTTATTATCAGCTGTCGCACGGATCATTTCTTGATCTAGCTTGCTATTATAATGATAGCGATTTGCCAAACCCGTTAAGGTATCAAAATTAGTTTGTAGCCACATTTCCTGTTCATTTTCTTTGCGTAAAGAAATGTCGTTAAATAAGGCAACATAAACTTCAATGTCTTTTTCCTCGTCAAATACTACCGAAATATTGACCCAGCTCGGGTAAATACTACCATCTTTGCGGCGGTTCCATATTTCACCTTCCCAGTGCCCAGCCTCATTTAAACGTCGATATAACACTTTAAAAAACGATGGTTTATGATGGCCCGAATTTAATATTGCAGGTGATTTACCAAGCACATCTTGTTCTTGATAACCGGTGATCTGTGTGAAGGCTTTATTTACAGCTTGAATTTCATTATCACGATTAGAAACTAAAATACCTTCATTAGTTGTTGAAAATACCGTGCTCGCGAGTCGTTGTTGTTGACGTGCTTTTAATTTTAAAGTGATATCACGAATTAAATGTATTTCACCAATTTTGCTATTTTTTTCGTCGATAACTGCGGTTACTCGTGCCTCTCCCCAAAATACCTCTTTAGCTCCGTGAAATTGACACTCACTATCAACCCCAACTACTCCTTTCGAACACTCAGTAAATGAGTAAATATTTTTATCCTTCAGTGGCTCGCCTGCCGTCAACTTTTGCACAGCCGCAGTATTAGCTGTAATGACCCTATGTTCGACATCCGTGTAAACGAGCAGATCATCAATACTATTGAAAATCGCTTTTAGCGTCGCACTGTCTTTTTGCGCCGATTTTTTAGCTCGGCGTAATCGCAAAGCTAACATGGTTAAAGTCGCTAACAGTATTAGTAGTACAGAAATAGATATTAGCGCTAACAGCAATTGATCGGTGCGTTTTTGTTCTATTTCATTAGTTTGAATGGCAACCAATTGTTCAAGATTTTCTTGATAATGCCAAAGCGCTTTTTCAAGGTTACGTTGAGATGAAATATCATGTATGACAGAAAATAAAAAATCTTTATTTTCAATTGTAAATGGGGCTGAATAAACGCTAACGGTACGTGTTTCACCGCTCGCTAATCGGTGTTTGAAAACAAAATAGTTTTGCCCTTTACTCAGAGCAGCTTGGCGTTCCTGTGCAACTTGTTGCTCAGTAAATATATTAATTTGCTGGATACGCATTGTTTGCAATTGCGCAATACTGTAACCATAAAATGCTGCCGCTGCTTTATTAGCAAATTTAATTTCACCCGTTTGCGGTTCTACCACTAACATCACGGCACTGTGCTCATTAAAAAGCGGCACATTGAGCGCGGAATTTAATGATTGCTTAGCACTTACTTGATCTACAAAGGTAATTACACAGCAAAGAAGAACAGCCTTGATAAATGTTTTTACGATAAGCCCACCCATTAATCAAAAACTCATTTCAAACATTTGTCCTAAACTATAGCTTACTCACCTTATAATGTAACAAAAATGATCGCTTAAATGCGCTCTAAAAACACCTCATTAATTCGCTTAACGTCTTTATTTAAGTATAATGCCAACAGTCTTTTAAGCTTTAAAGCGGCCCACAATGAAATACAAAGATCTACGTGATTTTATCGATTTATTAGAAAAAAAAGGTGAACTGAAGCGTATTCACCAAGAAGTTGATCCTTATCTTGAAATGACCGAAATTGCCGACCGCACACTACGTGCTAAGGGACCCGCTTTATTGTTTGAAAACCCTAAAGGTTATGATATCCCCGTACTAGCTAACTTATTTGGTACACCAGAGCGTGTTGCCATGGGAATGGGTAAAGAACACGTTAGCGAACTACGGGAAGTCGGTAAGTTGCTGGCATTTTTAAAAGAGCCAGAGCCACCAAAAGGCATTAGAGAAGCATTTAGCCAAATTCCAGTGTTTAAGCAAGTATTAAATATGCCTGCCAAAGAAGTTAAAAAAGCGCCTTGTCAGCAAGTTATTCTAGAAGGCGATGATGTTGATTTAACTAAGCTGCCAATTCAACACTGCTGGCCTGGTGATGTGGCTCCATTAATCACTTGGGGTTTAACCGTCACCAAAGGACCTTTCAAAAAACGCCAAAACTTAGGTATTTACCGCCAACAATTACTCGGTAAAAATAAAATCATTATGCGCTGGTTATCACACCGTGGCGGTGCTCTCGATTTTCAAGAATGGTGTAAAGAAAACCCAGGCCAACCTTATCCGGTATCGGTAGCATTGGGTGCTGATCCTGCGACAATCCTAGGTGCCGTCACGCCAGTGCCAGATACCTTGAGTGAATACGCCTTTGCCGGCTTGCTACGTGGTAGCAAAACAGAAGTAGTTAAGTCGATCTCCAATGATTTACAAGTTCCTGCCAGTGCTGAAATAGTTCTTGAAGGCTATATAATGCCGGGCGAAATGGCACCTGAAGGCCCTTATGGCGATCACACGGGTTATTACAATGAGGTTGATAACTTCCCTGTTATGACCGTGACCCACATGACACATCGTAAAGATCCTATTTATCACAGCACTTTTACTGGTCGTCCACCAGATGAGCCGGCAATTTTAGGGGTCGCACTCAATGAAGTCTTCGTACCTATTTTACAAAAGCAATTTCCTGAGATAGTCGATTTTTATCTACCGCCAGAAGGCTGTTCATATCGTATGGCGATAGTGACAATGAAAAAACAATATCCAGGTCATGCCAAGCGCGTGATGATGGGGGTATGGTCGTTCTTGCGTCAGTTTATGTACACAAAGTTTGTCATTGTCTGTGATGATGACGTTAACGCACGTGATTGGAATGACGTGATCTGGGCGATTACTACACGTATGGATCCCGCCCGCGACACTACTCTAATTGAAAACACTCCGATTGATTATTTAGACTTTGCATCACCGGTTTCAGGTCTTGGTTCAAAAATGGGTATGGATGCCACTAATAAATGGCCCGGCGAAACCACTCGTGAGTGGGGCGAACCCATTGTGATGGATCAAGCGACTAAAGATCGCGTCGATGAAATCTGGCAAAGCTTAGATATTCTTTAACAGCTCTTTTAGAGGCTATAAACTCACTATGCGGATATGTTATTATTGTTCAAATAAAGTGCGTATCCGCTAATTTAAGGTAAAACATGCAAACATTACACGCTGAAGTTGTCGCTATCAGCCCACTCACTGAATTTGTTCACAAAGTAATTTTAAAACCTGTTGAAAGCGTCACCTTTGAAGCTGGCCAATATTTGCAAGTAGTGCTTGGCGAAAAAGACAAGCGCGCGTTTTCAATTGCCAGCCGCCCTTCACAGTCTGATGAGCTAGAACTCCATATTGGCGCATCTGCAGTTGATTCATATGCAATGCAAACTTTAGAGCATCTTCGCCAAGCCCATGCTGAGAAAACTCAGGTGTTGATTGAAGCCGGCTTAGGCATTTCACAGTTGCGTCTCCAATGCGAACGCCCAATTATTTTACTCGCTGGCGGCACTGGGTTTTCATACGCAAAATCTATAGCTGATCATTTAAGTGAAATCGGTTGTGAGCGTCCGGTATTGTTCTATTGGGGTGTGCGTGAAGAGTCAGCCTTGTATGCGCATACTGAAATGCAAACATGGGCCGATAGCCGTGAAAACTTTACCTTTATACCAGTAGTTGAAAACCCAACAGCTAGCTGGACAGGCCACACAGGCTACGTACATAAAGCGGTGATGAACGATATCGTATCGCTTGCCCCATATGATATTTACATGGCAGGGCGTTTTGACATGATAGGTATTGTCCGCGATGATTTCCTAGCACATGGTGCAATTCGCGAAAACATGTACGCCGATGCATTTGCATTTATAAAATAGTATAACCAGAGTAACCAGAGTAACCAGAGTAACCAGCTTAATTTTTATCCGTAAGCTGGTTACTGACACTCCCTGACAGCCCGCTATGATTTACTTAGCTCTTCTTAAACAAGGAGAACTATGATGACCACAAATTTAATCGAAGTTGTAAATTTCAAACTAAAGACTGATACAAATTTAGCGCAGTTCCATATCGCTAATAATGATTTTCAGCGTTATATTGATAACCAATCAGGCGTACTTTACCGCTCCCTTGCTAAACAAGCCGATACCCAGCAATATAGTAGTATCATTTATTTTGCTACGGTTGCTGATGCCCAAAAACTGCGTGATACATTTTTTGATAATGCTATTTGCCAACAGTACACTTCTCTCATTGCAAAAGAATCGATAAAGCTGGAGCGTTTTGAAGTGCTTAGCCAAACAGCTTGCCAACAAAGCTAACACTGTATTTTTGAAAACAAGGATAACCAATGCACAAATCAGAGCGGCTATTTCAATTAGTAAACATACTTAAGAGTCGCCGCTTTGCGATCACTGCAAACGAACTTGCCAATAAATTACAGGTATCTCAGCGAACAATTTATCGCGATATTCAGCACTTACAGAGCTCGGGCGTGCCCGTTGAAGGTGAGGCAGGCACTGGCTATTTAATTACCGATTACGACCTACCACCGATGATGTTTACTCTTGAGGAGCTACAAGCACTGTTGTTAGGTAGTAAAATGGTCAGCGCTTGGACTGATCCACAGTTAGCGGCGAATGCCCAAGCTGCAATGACTAAAATTAATGCTGTGTTGCCTAACAAGTTAAAGCAACGCGTTGCAGAGCTGCCGTATTTAGTCTCTGCATTTCATCACGATAAAAGCCACCAAACGACCACTTTGATACTTCGTAAAGCCATCACTAATAAAACCTGCATTGAATTTCATTATCTAGATGTTAATCAACGACCAACTCAGCGTATTGTCGACCCTTTAGGACTGGTATATTGGGGCGCAAAGTGGACTCTTATCGCTTATTGTCAGTTGCGCAGTGACTACCGAGAGTTTCGCTTAGATCGTATTCAAAGCATTATTCCACTCGCCAAGGCATTTGATACTAATTCACAAAAAAGCTTAGCGCATTATATGGAGTTAGTGAAAGCCAAATACCAAACTCACTCTGATGGTCTGGCTCATAATTAAATTTAGCTGTGATTGTTGTTACCTATCAGCGCAATCAACATAAACAATTTCACAAACGGCCAATCCTTAACCATACTTTGAATAACTCATTAATTGGGAGAGACCCAAATGTTAAACACCAAAGTAAAAGATTTTATGCAGCGCAAGTTACCGCATATAACCCCTGAAACCGAGATGACCACAGCAATTGCAGAACTACAAAAATTCAAACTACTGGGAGCGCCAGTGTTTGATGATAATAAATGTTTAGTGGGCTTTATTTCTGAGCAAGAACTGCTAAAACCGTTAATGCAAAATAGTTATTTTTGTGACGGTGTGGTTAAGGTTTCACAACTGATGCAAACCGAGGTTGTAACCGTCAACGGCGACACCAACATAATGGAACTTGCAGAGCAAATGAAAACCGGTAAGCCGAAAAACTACCCTGTTGTAGAAGGCACTACGGTCATAGGCATGATAGGCCGTAGTGATATTCTTAAAGCCATGTTTGATAACTACCTAAGCTGCCAACGTGAGCATTAGGCGCATAATTTAATGGCTTGTGCATCGTAACTATCGAGCAGCGACTGCTTGCTTTAGTTGCTGTTTTTCAGCATCACTCAAGTATGCAATATCAAGTGCATTGGCTTGGGCTTTTTCCATATCAGCCTGAGTAAGGCCTGCAGCAGGTCCTGCAACCATGTATTCATGTTCAATTTCGATGCCTTCCACTGCGGGATCATCGGTATTAATACACGCTAAAATACCATGATCTAAGAAGCGCTTCAGTGGATGCACATCTAAACTGGCTACTGTGCTGGTTTGCACGTTACTAGTTAGGCACGATTCAATACCTATGCGTTTATCACGTAGGTAGTCCATTAGCTTGGCATCTTCAATAGCTTTGACACCATGGCCAATACGCTCAGCACCTAGCTCATTGATTGCTTGCCAAATACTGGCAGCTCCCAGAGCTTCACCGGCGTGAATCGTTGCGCTAAGGTAAGCATCACGTACTTGCTTAAAGTGATCGACAAATAACTCGCCCGGAAAGCCAATTTCATCACCAGCTAAGTCCACTGCAACTAAATCATTTTTAAACGCGAGTAAGGCATCTAACTCTTGCTGGCAAACTTTAGTGCCATAAGTACGTGATAATATACCAATCAGGTTAGCTTTAACCGTGCTACTTTGAGTCGCACTTTTAATACCATCAACTACAGCTTCAACCACACCTTGTGGATGTAAGCCTTGGCTTTGTGCCATGTAGTAAGGGCTAAAACGCAGCTCTACATAATCAAGACCTTGTGCTTGCGCATCTTCAATATTTTCGATAGCAATACGCCGACACGCATCGTAATCACCCAATACCGTGACGCCCCAGTCAAGCTTTTGTAAAAAGGCCATTAAGTTAGGCTCAGGATCGATAACTTGCACATGCGGTATTAAGTCTGCAACATTATCAGCAGGCAGCTTAATATTGAACTGACGACCTAAATCAAGAATAGTTTGCGCGCGGACATTACCATCTAAATGGCGATGGATATCTAGCAAAGGGAGTTTTTTATTGATCATAATTAGCACTCAGTTCAGTTAATTTGCGCGGATCATACGCACTTAAATCGGTAATTCAAGTTTAGATCATTTTGTTTGTATTATTGAGGTCATTTGTCAGCCCCGATCGATAAAAGTACTAAAAATTAATCAGTACTCTGTTGTAGGTAATGCCATATGGTTTTAAATAGCTTTTCGGCATCGATTGGTTTTGTTAAATAGCCATCCATACCAGCTGCGAGAGCTTTTTTAACATCATCATCATGAGCATTTGCTGACAGAGCAATAATAGGAAGCTGATGTATAAATAGCTCATCACGAATCACTTTAGTGGCTTGCAAACCATCCATATTAGGCATTTGAATATCCATAAGCACTAAATCATAACGGGTTTCAGAGACCTTCTCAATGGCTTCAAAACCGTCACTGGCAACATCAGCAATACACCCTTTGGTTTTTAATATAGCGGTAGCAACATGTTGGTTTAGCGGATTATCTTCCACCAATAGGATCTTAAATTCAGCAAGCGATAAAGTACTCGTGTCAATCTCAGCAAAGAGAGGCTCTAATTGCTCGGCTTTAGTGAGAGGCGAGATACGTGGTAAGGTAAAAGTGAAAGTTGAACCTTGTCCTTCCTCACTTACTAAACTAATATTTCCTCCCATCAATTCAACCAACTTTTTGCAAATACTTAACCCCAAACCTGTACCGCCGAACTGTCGCGAGGTAGAGCTATCGGCTTGTGCAAATGGTTGAAAAAGTTGCTGTTGAGCTACTTGGCTAATACCAATACCAGTATCACTGACACTAAAGTAAGTGACGTCTTGCTGCTGCCATACTTTGAGTGTGATTGTGCCTGTAGCGGTAAACTTAATCGCATTATTTAATAAATTTAGCAAGACCTGCTTTAAACGTATTGGGTCGCTATCTAGCTGTAGATCTGCGCTGTTATCTAGTTCTAATATTAATTTCAGCGACTTAATGTCAACGTCGAATTGCACCAAATTAACTAATTCATCAATAAGCTGATTTAACTCGATAGGCTCTTGTATTAAATCGAGTTTGCCAGCTTCCATTTTAGAGAAATCGAGTACATCATTTAATACTCGCAGCAACACACTCAGCGCACCATCAGCTTGTTCAATATAATGGCGGGCTTGTTGCCAATCTTGCTGCTGCAACGCTAAATAATGCAGACCTTTAATGCCATTGATCGGAGTACGTACTTCGTGACTCATATTCGCTAAAAACTGGCTTTTGATTTGACTTGCTTCATCTGCTTTTTGTTTTTCTTGACGCAACACTCGTGTTTGTTGAGCAACTTGCTCGCGCACCTGAATATTGGTGCCGGTCACTGAGATTAAAAAAGTGATCAGTAACCAAACAAATAACATCCCTAATATTTGTGCAAACCAGTACATTATCCATGACGTTTGTGTTGTTGGTTCAAATAACTGAACTTGCCAAATTCGCTGCCCGATAACTAACTGGTATTCACTCAGCAGTTCGCTATCAGTGCGAGATGCGCGGTAGATTAGTTGTCGCTGCTGCGCATCAGTCACATCGTAGAAGTGCATACTTATTTGACTGCGATGATTAAACTGCAAAGTATCAGCCAAGCGCGCTAAGTTAATAACGCCAACCACAAAGCCCCTAAAATCACCTTGCATATCTAAGTCACCAAAAACCGGAAAGAAAAATAATACCCCAGTATCATCATTGTTGCTTTGTACAAGCTTCATCGGCTCGCTAATAATCAACTCATTCAATGCTTTTGACATCATCATCACATCACGGATTTGCGCATTTGAGGCTAAATCAAAACCTACTACCCCTTCATTACCCAACATCGGATGTACATACTGTACAGGGTAATAACTGTCCCGTTTCGTCACACTCTGCCATTGTTGCTGGGGTGATTGCTCTTTTATATAAAATTCATTAAAGCCTTCTAGACGAATTTGTTGTTGGTATTGAGCAACCGTTGATAAAGGTACATTTGGCACCCATTCTAGGGCAAGTACTTCATTGCTGTAATTAAGTTGAGTTGTAGTAAAACGCTTAAATTCAGCGTAACTGACTTCATCACTACTGGCAAAAAAAGTAGAAAGCAGAGCTAAATGCGCCGATACCTCATCTAATTTATGATTTATTTCCAACCGCACTTCAGCTACTTTTGCTTCTTGCTTTTGAATATCTTTGTCTTTTTTCACACTTGCCGCAGCATAAAAGCTAATACTTATAACGACATAAATAAGGATTGAAGGTAAAATTACTTGTAAGCGATGGCGCATCTGCTCGTAATTAAAAGCCGCCAATATTAACGGTGTAAAAATTAACACCCCAATACTGTCGCCAATCCACCACGCCACAAAGTTATCAAAAGCGGTATGTACCGGTATTATATTATTGGACACCAATAAGCTAGTGCCTATCGCTGCAGCAATCACACAGCAAGCAGGCCCTGCAATGATCAAGCTTTGTACACTGTGTTTTAAAGAGGATAAGTCTAGCGGAGCTTTAATTATTTTAACGATGCAATAGCAGCCTACCCAGGCCTGCAAAACGGCTGCAAAAGATACAGCTAAAGCTTGTAAGAAAACCTGCCAATGCAGAATATCAGCAACACGATCGAGATGAATCATATTGGTGAGTAAAGCACCGAGCAAAACCCCAACTAAGGCGCGTCGCCCGCACAATAAAAACCCTGCAAGGGCAATGCCTGATGGTGGCCACGAAGCCACAGCATAACCATCAATAGCGAGCAGCGAATTACTGAAAAACCCAGTAATAAAATAAGCAAAAGTTAAACCAAACGTCAGAGTAAATATATTTTGCAATGCTCTGGCGCTCCTATTCAGGCCTCAACTAACTGTAATTACAAATAAAGGTCGAGTGCTTTTTGGGGTTGTGCGCTTTTACTATAACTAAGCTGTGCTTGTACTAAATATTCTTTGCTGTTCTCTGTGTTTAACGCTTTATCGAACACCCGAGCAGCAAGCTCATACTCACCATGAGCATTAGCTAAGCATGCAAGTGCCAGTAACAATGCTTGATTATCCGGCTCTTTTTTTAAAGTATCTTGTAAACTCGCCTGTAACTTTAATGCGTCTCCAGGGGCGGACACTTTTAATATATGTGCAAGCTCAATATGCTGCTCTGGTTTTTTCAGCATTTTAAGTAAACTTAATTCAATCTCATTTAAACGCCCAGCTTTTGCCATCGCAGCTAAGTAACAGCTATGCGCTTTTACTTTTACGTTTTTAGATAGTTGCTGATACTTATCGGTTAATTGCGATTCTGGCTGTGCCATAAAGTAGGTGGTTAATAATATCGACCATTGGCTATCTGTTAACGCTTTTTTACTTAGTAAACGCGGCATAAACTGCTCAAGCGCAGTCCATTTTTGCTGTTGCACAAGTACTTCGGCATACAATTTCAGCTCCAGCGCGGTGGCTTTTTTAGCTTCCGCTAACGCTTTTAATTCACTGCTTACTGTGCTGCAATCACCACTGGCTAACCAGAGTTTAGCCGCTTTTAGTTGGTTTTCTGGTGAAATTTGGTCAAGTAATCCAATCGCTTTGCTTGTGTCATTATTTTGTAAAGCCGCTTTAGCTAATAACGCATAGCGCACATCTTGCCAATTATCAGCCACGCTATTGTTCCCCAATGCCAGTTCTAGCTGTTCGCTATCACCACTGATCAGACTCCATACAGCTTGTTCAATCGCCGCTTGTTTACGCTCCTCACTACGGGCAAAAAAACGATGGCGAGTATTGCTGTATAAAGACAAAATATAACTAATAAGCTTATAAGTTAAATACAAACCCAGCGCGATAACCAAAATGGTCGCGCAAAAAGCAACGATAGACCCTTCAATAGTAGTTTTATTAAACGAAATTAATACATAACCCACTTCACCTATTAACATAGGCGATAAAGCAAGTAATACAGCAACTGCTAAAATAACCAATATTAAGCGGATCATTTTGCCCACTCCTTGATCTGCTCAGTACTTTGCAAAGTGATAGCTGGACTAAAGTTTAACTGCTCTTTGCTCAACTCCTGCAGCGCTTTAAGCGTACTTTTAGTTAGTGCTTCATCATGTTGGAAATAATCTTTTACTAATACTTCGGCTTGACTCAGAGCAGTAAAATAAATACTGGCTTGTTTAGTCAAAAGCGCATCTTGAGCTTGCGATAAATATAAACTTAATCGCTGTTGGATCAAATGACGCTCGTACTCTGTCAATAAAGGTTCAATAGCGATATCTTCACGTTGGCGAATTTTAATAAAGTTATCTTTAAATTGCTGCCACGAATTAGCTAAATTTTGCTGCCAATCACTAACGTTTTCGCTCAATACATGTTGCTCTTTTTGATCTACTTCTTGTGGTAATGCCACCGCATTGAAAACGAGCTTATCTACTTGCCCAAGTACACCGTGCAGCTTTAAATAAATTGCTTCTATTGCAACCGGCTCAACAGTGCTAAGCGCTTGCAAATCTTGATAAATTGCTTGGCGAATAGCGCCAGTTCCTGGATGCTCTGCTAATAACGTATCTAATCGAGTTAATACTGCCGCCGCTCCATTATAATCATGCTCAGCCCACAGTTTAAACTCAGCCATACGCTGCAAACTAGTCACCTCTTGTGGATTAAGACTATATGTTTGTTGCTCTGCACGCTGCAAGGCGGCTGCTAATTGTTTTGCCGTGTTATCTGCATTTTCAGCTAAGCTAGCAGCAACTTTTTGCTCACTATTAAACAGCGCTTGTTGCAAGGTTTGCTGCGCAACTTTCACTGCTTGCAGCTCTTTACCGAGTAATTGGTTGTCAGCTGATAACTGATTAACTAACAGATTTGCTTGCTGTTGTGTATGAAGTTTTTGGTAAAACTGAAAACCAACACCAGAGGCCACAATCAACGAGATAAGTAATGCTAAGCTGCCAGTTTTACTTATTTTTTGTTTGTTTTTTTGGTTCGTTTCTTGTTTCATAGCAAAGTCTTTTTTTGTTGCCGAAGCAGAGTCTGCAACCTTAGCATTCGCCTTGGTTGAACTGCTTGGCGTTGCTTTAGGGTCAGCAAGCTGTGATGTTGGCTTTGTATCTTCACTCATAATGTTACCTTCGCTAATACAAGTAAACATAGCGCTATCGCTTGCACCTGCAGCAATGTGTATATTTGCCGAGTCAATCTGTTGCGCCGCAAGGTATTCACTAATGCGAGCACTGGCAACATAAAACTGGCACTGTCTGATCCACTCTAATTGTTTTGCGCCCAATTCACGAAAAATCGCATCAACTGCCGCATTACTTGTTATGACTATACCTTTAACATCAAGGCTTTGCCAGTGGTCTAGCCAGTCAGTTGCATTACCTTCTACAGGGCCTCGTTGATAAACCACTAAATTATTTAAAAATGCCCCACGTTGCTTTAAGTTTTTTGCAATCGTTGCTCGGCCATCTTTACCTTTAACCAACACTATATTTAGACCATCAACTTGCTGTAATGATTTTAAAGCCAGTAATCCTTCAGAATCATGCAGTTTAGGCACGGCTGCTCGTACGCCGAATGCCTGCCAAATGGCCTCTGCCGTTTGTTCACCTACGGCATAAAATTGCGCTTTAGTATTGATATCGGGTTTAAGTGCCAACAATGCTTTGACAGCATCTTGGGAGATAAAAATAATTTTATCTGCATTCAGTAAAGGGGTCAGTTGAGTATTATCTGGGGTTAAGTAATCAATTTTCAAAACCGGAAATAAAGTCGCCTGATAACCCCCTTGCGACAGTTGCTCTGCAAGGTCGGCGCCTTTTCCATGTGGGCGAGTTATCAGGATCTGTGACATTTATGCGTCTCTATATACTTCAGCTAAAATTTTATCTGCGCCTAAAGCAAGTAACTGTTCAGCCAGTTGCACACCAAGCTGTTCAGCATCAATTGCTTTACCACTGATCTCAGCGCGTAAAATTTCGCTGCCATCAATTGCGCCCACTAAACCACGTAAATGTACTTGCTCGCCATCAACTAAAGCATAAGCGCCAATTGGTACTTGGCAACCACCTTCTAAACGGCGATTCATTGCACGTTCGGCATTAACACGAATACGTGTCTCGTTATGCTCAAGTGGTGCAAGTAACGCTTGGGTAACCTCGTCATCAATACGGCATTCAATACCTACAGCGCCCTGACCATTCGCTGGTAACGATTCTTCTGGTTCAATAAATGCTTTAATACGGTCATGCATCTGTAAACGAATTAAGCCAGCAGCAGCTAAAATAATCGCATCATATTGGCCATCATCAAGCTTAGCTAGGCGAGTATTGACGTTACCGCGTAAATCACGAATTTCTAAATCAGGACGCAGTTCACGAATTTGACACTGACGACGCAAACTCGATGTACCAACAATAGCACCTTGTGGTAGCTGTGCAATGTTGGCAAAGGTATTTGACACAAATGCATCGCGTGGATCTTCACGTTCACAAATTGTATGCAGTGCTAACCCTTCAGGAAAATCAACAGGTACATCTTTCATTGAATGCACAGCGATATCTGCACGGCCATCTAACATGGCCTGCTCAAGCTCTTTAACAAATAGTCCTTTGCCACCGATTTTTGCAAGTGGTGTATCAAGAATAATATCTCCTTGCGTCGACATTGGTACTAGCTCAACAGTAATGCCGGCATGGAAATGCTCTAGCTGTGCCTTTACAAATTCAGCCTGCCACAGTGCTAATGCACTTTTACGCGTAGCGATACGAATAAGTTGAGGTTTTTTTGTCACGTTTTCAGTCATAAAAGGAGTCCAATTAATTTTCTTTGCTGAGCCTAAAGGTGAATAAACACTTACTCAGCTAAAATGCGAAATTCTTTTTGTGCCAATAAATGGCCCTGTTCGTCAACAACATCAACACGCCAGTTGCCAACTTGTTCAGGTAAAATAGTTTTATTAGAGTAAGTGCGATACCGAGGAGACGTTACACCAAGCTCAATACTATCTAGCACTTCATTTTCATAGCGCCAAACATGCTTGACCGTCTGCCCTTGCATATTTTTAAGCTCACTAAAAAATGCCATTGTTTCAGTAAATTCATTTAAACGCACATCCGCTTTAAAAACATTAACGGGTTCACGATCAACCACTTCACGGGTCAATACTGCGCGGCTTACTTTGTCGGTATCAATTTTTGCACCAAGAGCAACGCTGGCAATATGTGCGGATGTAGCAAAACTATCTGGTTGCTCCGCACTAACGTCACTCTCTACTGGCTCATTATTGGTATTTGTAGCAACAATAGTATTAGCTGCAAGTGCTTGGCTTTGTTCGGGCTGATTACTATCAACAATTTGCTGCTCTGGGCTATCAGTTATCATCGCCATTTCTAGCGATTCACTTTTATCATCCACTACACTAGCATCATTACCATCATCAGCATTAATATCAGTGAGCGTCGACGCTTCGCTGATTACCTCAAACTCTGTATTGTCTGCTACCGTTGTTGAAGATGCTAAAGGCGCGTCTTCTTCGCTTGTCTGTGCAACAGACTCGGCGGGGCTATCAAGGGGTTGTTGTTGATCATTTTGCTCAGCATTAACGGAGCTCAACAGGCTATAAGTAAAAATAACTAACGCAAATATCATCAGTAGCGTAACGGTAACAATGCGCTGCCAATGCCATTGATAGGTTACCTCAGGCGCGATAGGTGCAGCCTCTCGACTCATACTTGCAGTGATCACTATTTTTTGTTTCATTTTAGCCTCGGCTACTCAACACTATTTAACTTAAGCGCGCGATCAACCAGTGGCGAATAGCCATTAGTTCTTCCCCGCAGAGCTGATGGCCCATTGGGTAATCTTGCCAACTTACATCCATGTTATGCGTTGTAAGTATGTCAAACGCATGACGACCTGCATCATAAGGTACTACTTGATCTTGGCTACCATGAGCCATAAATACCGACAAATCTGTATGTTTAGCTTCAGCCGTTAACTTATCTGGCACGCACATATAAGTCGAAAGCGCCATTACACCTGCCAGTTTCTGAGTTAAACGCGGTGCTAAATGTAGCGCAATAACGCCACCTTGAGAAAAACCAGCCAATATTATTTTATCTGCAGGAATACCTTTACCAAGCTCTTGCTCAATCAACTGCTCAACCTTCGCCGCTGATTCGCGTACCCCAGTTTCATCAGCACGCTTGTCTAGATCCATAGATTTAATATCATACCAAGAACGCATTGCCATACCACCATTTATGGTGACCGGTTGTACCGGAGCATGCGGGAACACAAACCGCACACCTAATTCATCAGGCAATGCAAGTTGCGATGCGACAGGTAAAAATCCATCGCCTGAATCGCCTAAACCATGTAACCAAATAATCGTTGCTTGATGCTGGCCTTTTGCCGCGTATTCTACAAACTCTAAACTCATAGTGCTGATTGCCATTCTACCGTTTGGCCAGCTTGACGCGTTGTTGCTTCATTCATAAACTGCCAAAATTCTGCGCCCGAGCGATTATCAATCCACTTATCGCCACGCAATTCAAAATGGTGACCATTAAACTTAGTCGCAACCCATACTTGATGCAAAGGAGCTTGCTTATTAATCACAATTTTACTGCGATCAGCAAAAATAATCTCCAAAATACCTTGTGCAGATTCATAGTCTAAGTCAGCTTCACAGTCATCCACTTGTTCTTCAATGGTAAACATAAGAGCTTCGGCTAATTGGTGGTATTCATGATCAGTCATTATTATTTCCTTTTACGGGCATTTAGCCAGATATTCGGTACGAATTGCATGCAGCTAGTGTAACAGGAATAAATTCATCCGCGAATAGCTGCATTTTTTAGATATTCTGTTAATCTGCGATTATAAAGCCAGCAACACGATTAATCTAATGAAAGAGATGCATCTTAAACAATTAAAACGACTTTCCCCACTTGGTGTACTACTCATCACTTTAGCTGGCTGCGGACAAAGCGGGCCACTGTATTTGCCAGAAGATAAAGCCGAGCCAAATAAACCACAACAAGTAACAACTCCAGTTACGCAAACACAGTCATCAACAACTGAATCGAAACAGGACCAATAATGGACTTTTTTGACTATAAAAATAATCAGCTGCATGCTGAAGACATCGCTGTCAAGGAGCTCGCCGCACAATACGGTACGCCTTGTTATATATATTCTCGCAAAACCTTTGAGCGTCATTACCTTGCCTTTGCACAGGCCGCGACCAATCATAAAAACTTAGTTTGCTATGCTGTAAAAGCCAATTCAAACATTGCTGTTTTAAATGTGCTGGCACGTTTGGGCTCAGGTTTTGATATTGTTTCTAAAGGTGAGCTTGCCCGCGTCATTGCGGCCGGAGGCGACGCTAGTAAAGTGGTTTTTTCAGGGGTTGCCAAAACAGCTGACGAAATTGCCTACGCACTCAAGCTCGGGATTAAATGTTTTAATGTTGAGTCTGTCTCAGAGCTAGATCGTATTTCACACGTTGCCAGCGAACTTAATTTAGTCGCGCCAATTTCAATTCGTGTAAACCCTGATATCGATGCGAAAACCCATCCGTATATTTCAACGGGTTTAAAAGAAAATAAATTCGGTATCGATATTCTTACTGCAACAAGTGTTTATCAGTATGCTGCGTCATTGCCTGGCCTAAAAATCACCGGGGTTGATTGTCACATTGGCTCACAGCTGACTGAAATCAAACCATTTCTCGAAGCACTAGACAAAGTACTGGCTCTAATTGACGATTTAAAAGCCAACGGTATTGAACTCAGCCACTTAGATATTGGCGGCGGTTTAGGCGTACCATACAATGGCGAAGCGCCACCGCATCCAAGTGAATATGTGGCACATATCACCGATCGTTTAACTGATTATCAACACTTAGAGCTTATTTTTGAACCGGGCCGTGCGATTGCTGCCAATGCGGGTATTTTGGTTACAAAAGTTGAGTTTATAAAACAAAACCAAGATAAGTTTTTTGCAATCGTTGATGCCGGTATGAACGATATGTTGCGCCCTGCTTTATATCAAGCATGGCAAAAAATTGTGCCGGTAACGCCTCGTAATGACGACACACCCACATACAACTTTGATATTGTCGGTCCGGTGTGTGAAACCGGTGACTTTTTAGGTAAAGATCGCCTGTTAGCCTTACAACAAGGTGATTTACTTGCCCAGCGCAGCGCTGGTGCCTACGGCTTTACCATGAGCTCAAATTATAACTCACGGCCACGTGTGGCAGAGATCATGGTCGATGGCGAGCAGAGTCATTTGATCCGCGCGCGTGAAACTCTGGAAAGTCTATGGCAAGGCGAGAAAATTTTACCATAAACTTTTTGTAACGAGGCTGCTCTGTGGCATGATTAGCGCAGAGCAACCCGAATTAGAGCGCTATGTTAGTTAATTTTTCCAAAATGCACGGCCTAGGCAACGATTTTGTTGTAATTGATAACATTACACAAAACGTTTTCTTGTCACGAGACCAAATAAAAAAACTGGCAGATCGCCATTTCGGCATCGGCTTTGACCAACTATTAATGGTTGAAGCGCCTTATTCTCCCGATCTTGATTTCCATTATCGTATTTTTAATGCTGACGGTAACGAAGTAGAACAATGCGGCAATGGTGCTCGGTGTTTTGCCCGTTTTGTACGGATGAAAGGCCTTACTAATAAACATAAAGTCACCGTATCTACCAAATCAGGTAATTTAACCTTATACATAGAAAAAGATGGCCAAGTCACCGTCAACATGGGTCACCCTAATTTCGAACCGAGCAAAATTCCACTCAAAGCGACTAAGCGTGAACTGACTTATATTATTCGAGCAGAAGAACACACCGTATTTAGTGGTGCAGTATCAATGGGTAACCCACATTGTGTACTTGAAGTTGATGATATAGAGACAGCTGACGTCAGCACTTTAGGCCCGCTACTTGAAAATCATGAACGTTTTCCACAGCGCGTTAACGTGGGGTTTATGCAAGTGATTAATTCTGAGCATATTAAATTGCGAGTTTGGGAACGTGGCGTTAACGAAACGCTCGCCTGCGGTACAGGCGCATGTGCAGCAATGGTAATTGGCCAAATTCAAAGTAAATTATCCACTACAGTACAGGTCGATTTACCGGGCGGTAGTTTGCAAATTCGCTGGCAAGGTGAAGGCCATCCAGTGCGAATGACCGGCCCTGCAGAGCATGTATTTGATGGGCAGGTCGCTTTATGAGTAACTCAAACGACCAAGTAACTAGTGAGCAAGTGAGTGAGTTTTTACAACAAAACCCATTGTTTTTAGCTCAAAATCCAGCACTATTAGCCCAACTTGAGCTGCAGCAAGTACAAGGCGCAACCTCATTGGTGCACATCCAACAGCGTCAATTGCGTGAACACAACACCATGTTGAAAAGCAAAATTGACAGCTTAATTAAGCACGCAAAAGAAAATGAGCTAATTTATAGCTTGTTCAGCGAGTGTCATCGCCAGCTTTGGACTAACTACGACTTTAAAACTTTAGCAATAAACTTACGCAATATTATTTGTACTAATCCGGCGATTAATGAATGCCACTTGCTTAAGTATGATAAAAAGTTTGCGCAACTAATTGAACACCGCTTAGAGCATAATGGCGTTTATCTGGGTCGCGTAAATCAGCAAGAGCGAGATTTACTGTTCAGCCCTGCTACACAATCAACTGCGCTCTATTTAATTGGTAACAGTCAGCACCCTATCGCTATTTTGGCCTTTGGCAGTGATGATGCAAACCACTTCGAACCGGCAAAAGATAGTTTATTTGTACTTGAGTTTGTTCGCTCACTGCAACTTAGACTGTTGGAATTGGAACTAGAGCAGGCATGAGCGAGCAGCAGCCGCCAAATGTTGAGCAATTATGTGACAAACTAAGCGATAAGTGGCGCACGCCAATCCTATTATTTAGTGATTATCTGCGCTTCGAAAGACAATACTCACCACACACTATCAGCCAGTACACCAGCCAACTTAACTTCGCTGCATTGTATTTCAGCAAACTGTGTAATGATTGGTCAAGCGTACAGGGTGAGCATATACGCCGTTACAGCATGCAGCTTAGAAGCAAGCAACTAAGTGGCCGTACGATTAGTTTAAAGCTCAGCTGCATTCGCAGTTTGTATAAGTTTTTAAAGACCAAAGATAACTGTCAACAAAACCATTATCATAATCCGGCAGAAGCAATCAAAGGCCCCAAGTTTGCCAAACCCCTGCCTAAAAACCTTGATGTAGACCAAATGGCACGGTTACTTGATATTCACGATGATGATCCTCTTGCAGTTCGCGATCAGGCGATGATGGAGCTGATGTATTCGTCTGGCTTACGAATTAGTGAGTTAGTTGGTGCCAATATACAAGATATAAATCGCAGTGCGGGGGAAATATTAGTCCGCGGTAAGGGCAACAAAGAACGCCTGTTACCAGTGGGAGGCAAGGCGCTAGAATCATTAAATAAATGGCTTAAACTACGCCCTCAATTTGCTCATCCAGAAGAAATTGCAGTATTTGTCAGTAGCAAAAAGTGCCGTATTTCAGCACGTCACGTTCGGCTTCGCATGCAAGAGTGGGGAATAAAACAAGGTATTAGCAGCCAAGTACACCCACATAAATTACGCCATTCATTTGCATCACATATTTTAGAATCATCGGGTGACTTGCGAGCAGTACAAGAGTTATTGGGTCACAGCAGTTTATCGGCCACCCAAGTGTATACCCATTTAGATTTTCAGCATTTAGCTAAAGTGTATGACAACACGCACCCTCGCGCTAAAAAACGTTCAAATACCGACTAGCCAGGAGCTTATATGATCCGCTTTAATCGTGCCATTTCACCTTTTACCGTATTGAGTTTTGACTTAGACGACACCTTATACAATAACCATCCGATAATTACAGCAGCCGTTCAAGCACAGATAAATTATCTAAATGCATTGCCAAACTGGCAAGCACAAGGTAAAGACTATTGGCAACAATGCCGTGAGCAGGCGCTACTTGATAACCCCGAGTTAGTCGACAATGTTACGCAGTGGCGCAAAAGCACTCTGCGTACAGCACTGGCAAAGCTTGGTTATCAAAACGCAGAGCTCGAACACCATGCTAATAATGCTTATCAAGCATTTGCTGATGCCCGCAGCCAAATTGTAGTGGATGATAAAGTGCTCGATTTACTTTCACAACTGAGTAAACGCTATCGCTTAATTGCTATTACCAATGGTAATGTAGAAATTGAACGTTTTAACTTAAATGGTGTATTTGAACTGGTTTTACAAGCAGGTATTCACGGTAAAGCTAAACCTCATACCACGATGTTTGAACAGGCCGCCGCCGCGCTTGGCGTCCCAACCCAGCACATTTTGCACATTGGTGATAGTTTAGACACCGATGTACAAGGTGCGCATAATGCGGGTTGTCAGTCACTTTGGTTAAATGACCAACCAGCTAAATATGCCTACAAAGGCTTAGCCGATATTGAAATAACTGATATTCAAGCGCTTAAACACTTTTTAAGCCAGCCATAATATTCTAGGAGCGAGCAATGAAAGGGACTGCTGTTACTAAATTTATCACGCTGCTGCTACTGCTATCAGTGGCACTTAATGGCTATTTATTGTGGCCACAACAGCAAGCAACAGCCCCACAAGCAGCCGTTAAATTGTCGCCATCAGTTATCGTTGAAAACAATCAGCAATCACTCTATCAGCAAGCTCTACAGCAATTTAATCAGCGACAGTTTACGGCTGCCTTAGCCAGCTACCAAGCATTAACTACAAGCCAGCCATTACAAGCTGAACAACTTTACTTTTTATGGTTAGATAAACTCGATAACTGGTTAAAAAATAATGAGCTCACAGTTGCTGAGACTTTTTTGCAATTATTTTTAAATAGCTATCCATACGATATAAATATGTTACAGCTTGATGCCGAACGTTTAGTGAAAAACCAGCAGCTACACCAAGCTATTGTTGCGTTATTATCATTGCAATCACTTGCCAATGAAAGCCAGCAAGCAGCCATTAATATGCGTTTAATACAATTGACCATGGCACAAATAAAAACGCTTACAGAGCAGCACGCGTGGCAAAAAACCATTAATCAAACCTTAGTGTGGCTTGATTATGATAACGAAAATCCTAATTACTTATTCGCACTCGCTAATGCGTATTACCATCTCGGTGACCTGCTAAGCGCGCAAGCAACATTAGATCGCTTTCCTTTGGAGCATCCATTACAAGCGAAAGTTGCTGAATTACAAACACGCATAGCACAAGCGCAAAGCGGTATTGATCTGGTGCCATTACGTCCATACGGCGCACACTATTTATTAGATATGCAAATCAACGATGCGCTCAACACCCAACTAATGATAGATACCGGGGCAAGCTTTACCGTATTACCAAATAACGTATTTCAAGCATTACGGCCAATACCCGACTATATTGATAGCTTAAGCATCAATACCGCCAACGGCCAAGTAATCGCAAAACGTTACCAACTTGATTCAATTTTAATTGGCCAGCAATATATTGAAAACTTTGAAGTGTTAGTAATTGATAACCATAGTGGGTATGGATTACTCGGCATGAATTTTTTACAGTTGTTTAAATTTAATATTAATCAACAAACTAATCAGCTAGAGTTAGCTAAATAAGGATGACTATGACACTCAACGATTTTTTAAGCCGTCTGGCTAATGAGCCACACACTATTGCATTTGCCGATACGATGGCAGTGATTGAAGCAAACTATACTTTTACAGCCTGCGCATTCAATAACCACGGCTTAAAAAGTGCCGTTGGTGAAAATAATGGCTCATGTAAAATTTTTGCTTTTGCTAAACTAAACCAACTAAGTAAACAAAATACTCTAGATTGCTTTGGCGCGTTTTATCGTGATGATGTACTTGGCAATCCTAATGAGCACGATCACATGAACATTCGCACATTTATGTTAGCACCAGAAGTAACCCCCTTCTTGGGCATTACTTTTGATGGCGAACCATTAACAGCTAACTAAGTGATTTTTCCATAAAGTAGCGGGTGCCAGAGCGAGGATAATTATCGAGTTGATATTTAACTTCATAACCACGATGTTCATAAAATGGTTTAGCTTGAAAATCTAAAGTATCAAGCTGAACTTGCAGCGCACCTAACTGCTTACCCTTTAATTCGATCGCGCTAAGTAACTTACTAGCTAGGCCTTGACCGCGTGCTTTTTCATCACACCAAAGCCAATTTATTTGTAACCAGTTACCAAATAATTGAGCAGCTACAGCCGCCACCACTTGCTGATTTTCATCAACAAATTTACACCCCAATGGCAGTCTTTGTGCATCAAAGTAAGCTTGATTATAAGCAACTATTTGCTCACGCAATAACTGTTCTAATACCTGTGAATCATCATTTTCAAACTGATACATGGTCGCTTTTTACCAAGTTAAAAGGTCAGTTTAAATGACTAGCAAGTTAATATAAATGATTTTTACCGTAAGGCACCTCAAGCATATTACTGCCCACTTTTTCACTCTGGCCACACATTTCATCGTATGCACTGGTATGACGCAATACCATTTGCGCATAACTAAGGTGGTCGAGTCGTTTTTGAATATGCAATGGACTTAAGCCACGAATAAACTCCCCTTGCTCATCCGTTACATAATACTCAACATTGTTGATCATCACCGACACTTGGTATAAAGCCATTTCCAATGAGTGAACAATAACTTTTTGCAAAGGCTGATGGTTTTTAAGTTCTGATAATTTTATCGCCATGGTGAAACCCTTTTTACAGTGGATTAAGTTATCTGTACGTTGCTTTGATATACTTTGATCAATTTAAACCGAAGCGACTTAATTTATGAGCGAGAAAACTCGTCTAGCTAAATACCTTGCCCATGCTGGCGTTTGTTCTCGTAAACAAGCCTCGCGGCTGATTGATGAAGGTGTGGTGAGCGTAAATAACCGCCCAGCCAATCATATTGATCACGTTGATGATAACGACGATATACGCGTCAATAACACGCGTGTACAAGGTAAAGCAACGCGCGTTTATTATGCCTATCACAAACCGGTAGGAATTGATTGTAAACTCAATCAACATGACCCTAGCAGCTTAATTCACCATCTACCAACAGACACCCGCGTATACCCCATTGGCAGGCTAGATAAAGATTCTCGTGGTCTGTTAATACTGACTAATGATGGTGAGTTTTGTAATCAGCTGATCCATCCTGACTTCCACCAGCCAAAACGTTATTTAGTCACTGTTGATAAACCGCTTAATGATGGCTTTAGCCAAAAAATGGCAAATGGTGTGCCTGTTGATAAACATATCACACTGCCATGCACCGTGGAGAAAGTAGCCGACTGCCAATTTAGTATTATTTTAAAGCAAGGGCTGAATCGCCAAATCCGAAAAATGGCCCATTACTGTGGCTATAAAGTGATTGACCTTTACCGAGAACAAATTGCCGAGCTTAATTTGGCCACCCTAAGCCTGCCAGAAAATACCTATCGTAAAATAAATAAATCTGACATTTTAAAAAACTAATTATTTTTATATAAAATAGTTGCAAAGTTTGATTACAGGTGTAATCTTAAGTTAAAGATTACACCTGTAGGCAATATATATATGATTGAATTATCAAAAGCAGAATTTGAAGTGCTCGATGCACTTTGGCTGAACTACCCTGCTACAGCAAGCCAAATTATCGAGCGTTTAAGCGATGATAAACAATGGCACGAAAAAACCATTAAAACCTTACTCGGTCGATTAGTAAAAAAAGGCGCACTCAGCTTTGAAAAAGATGGCCGCCAGTATATTTACACTCCTTGCATGGAACGCGCTGAATACACGCTAAAAGAAAGTCAAAATTTTATTGAGCGTTTTTTTAGTGGCCGTATCGCGCCGTTAGTCAGCGGTTTTGCTAAATCTGAGCAACTTTCTCAACAAGACATCAACGAACTTAAAAAGGTGATTGATGACTGGGAAAAACAGCAAAAGTAAGGGCTTAATATGTTAGAAAACACCTTTAACTGGCTTCTTGAGCAGCAACTATTAATCAGCTTACTGATACTCAGTTTGCTGGTTTTAGAACGCTATTCACTAAAATGGCTCAATGCTAACTTTGTCTATAAGTTATGGCTAATGTTACCAATCACATTACTGCTAGCAAATATGCCAGAGCATTTTAAGCCGCTGCCAAACAACGTCATTAGCACTATGCTGATCAGCCCCAAGCAAGGTTTTTCAACAACGATTAGTATTAGTTGGGTACTAGTTTATAGCGCTATATTTAGCATACTGGCGTTAACTGCCATCGTGGTACACCTGCGGTTTATCAACCAATTACGATTAACCAATCTTGATGATAAAGTGCTGATTGACGCACATCCCGACATGCAACTATTACAAAGTAGCGCCGTTAGTACACCAATGGTTATAGGGCTATTCAGTAATCAGCTAGTCCTACCAACCGCCTATACACAACACATTGATAGCACTGCGTTAACGCTGATCATTGAACATGAAAAAGTACATATAAAACGCGCCGATAATTTATTTAATGCGCTGGCATTAATGGCCACATTGCTGATTTGGTTTAATCCACTGGCTTGGCTTGGCTACATGAGCTTTAGACGCTTGCAAGAGCTGTCGTGCGACGAAAAAGTACTGACCAATAAAACTACTCAACAACGCATTTTATACAGTAAAGCTCTGATCAACTGTGCAGCAAATAGCCGTGCAGGGTTAATAGCTTACTCACACTATGGAGATAAAAACACGATGTTACAACGTCTCAATCAAATCAAACACATCGGCAATAGCTCAATGATTGCCAAAGGCGCTTTACTTATTTTTGCAGCGGGTATGATCAGCAGCTTTGCTATCGCAAAACAACCTGAAGCAATAAGTAAGGTGCAAGCTATTTCACCCATCATGCGTATTGAGCCTATTTACCCGATACAGGCAGCTGAACAAGGTATCAGCGGTTCAGTAGTATTAAAATACGATATTAGCCCAGCCGGAAAGACACAAAATGTGTCGGTTGTGAATGCCAAACCTGAAAGAGTATTCGATAAAGAGGCAAAAAAAGCGCTAATGCAATGGCAATATAAGCCTTCAAATTCAGGCTTTAAAGATGTATTGGTACAGTTAGACTTTGCAATTGACAGTAATTACAAATCAGAACAACTGATTGAAAAGGTGACTGTTGCGGCTAAGTAAATTTTAACAACCAAAGACCCTAAAGCAAGCGCCTTATTGAAGCCGCTTGCTTTAGCGTTTTAAAAAACAAAGCTTATACCAATCGACTTAAATATTTAACCATTCTAGCGAGCTAAATAAATGGTCAGTAACTTAACACGATTGGTATTACAAGCACACAACAATCATAGCGACTGCAGCAGCTAAACCAACCAGCCATGATAAAGAACGCAGTACGTCTAAATTTAGATAGTAAAAAGCACAATATAGAACGCGGGCAATAATATGAGTAATGGCTAATAGCTCAGTAACTTGGTGAACATTATTAGTGCCCAGCACGGTGGCTAACGCTACAGCAAACACGGCCAATGATTCAAAACAATTTTGATGTGCTGCCAGCGCCCTTGCGCCAAATCCGGTGAGCTTAGACTGTTGCTCTCTTGGCTGCTTATTATCGTAGCCATCGAGCTTGTTCATTGCAAATGCCACGGGGGCCTTGGCAAAGTAAGGCATCAGTACAGCAAGTAGTGCGCAAATAAGTAATATCGTCATCGTTACTCCTAATCATAGTTTTCATTAACTTAGCACAGCTAAACTGATCGCGTAATTGACTTGAGTAATAAAAAAGCCGCAATGACTTATATGAAATAAATACAAGGCATTGCGACTAACAATAACATCGCGATAACTATAGCCCAAAAAGTTGGATTTGCAGCTGTGGCATATTGTCGCAGCAAAGATATTTTCATTTTATGGAATCTTAGTTCGCTTTAGAGCTCTGGCACTGGTAACTTATCCGCCTCTGTGAATTGCTGTTTTTTCATTATGACTTGGATCTTTTTAACTATTTTAGCCGCTTTTATGCAGTCGTGGCGCAACGCTTTACAAAGTAAACTAAGTGCGCATGTGAGTGTTGCAGGCGTCACCTTAGCGCGCTTTATACTTGCAAGCCCACTTGCTTTGGCATACCTCATTTCATTATATCTCTATCAAGATGCTCCCTTACCCACCTTCAACCTCGCTTTTATTAGCTACATTGTCGGCGCGAGCATAGTGCAAATTATTGCAACAGGATTAATGGTGACGTTATTTAAAATGAATAACTTTGCTGTTGGTGCTGGTCTTGCAAAAAGTGAAGCTCTTGTTGCGGCTATACTAGGAGTATTATTTTTTGGCGCAACGCTATCTTTATTAGGCTGGCTTGGCGTGTTTATTGGCTCAATTGCAGTATTACTATTAAGTGGAATTGCTAACATTAAGCACTTTAGCTTAAAAACAGCCTTACTAGGCTTGGCCTGTGGGACAGCATTTGCACTCTCCTCATCATGGATACGCGAAGCAAGCCTAAACTCAGGCCTGTCGTTTCCTTATTCCGCAGCATGGGTTTTACTGCTTATTATCAGCCTGCAAACTATCATGCTATGTGGTTATATTACAGTAAGGGAACGCTCAACATTTCGAGCTATGTGGAACCATAAAAAAACCACCAGTGCGGTGAGTTTTTTTAGCTGCATAGGCTCGATTGGTTGGTTTAGTGCGATGAGTTTACAGCATGTTGCCTATGTCAAAACCTTAGGGCAAGTAGAAGTATTTTTTACAATCTTGATCTCAGTTTTATGGCTCAAGCAGCCTTTAAAACGTCAAGATACCGCAGGGCTGGTGTTAATTGCTATAGCCGCAGTATTAGTCATGTTACCTTCGATATAAACAACAAAGGCGGCTCACTGCAACATGGCCGCCTTTCGATTTTTTAATTCACTGAATTAATGGCTGATTTTCAATGTGATAACGCCGCTAATAATCATTAATACACCGGCAATACGGCCGAATGTTGCTGCATCATTATAAAATAGTATCCCTACTAAAAATGTTCCTGCCGCGCCAATACCTGTCCACACAGCGTAGGAAGTCCCCATCGAAATATCACGCTGTGCCAGCCATAACATAAAACCACTGGCGACCATAAACGCCACTGCAATGCCAATACCTAACCAGCGATGTTCACCCTCTTGCGACATTTTTAATCCTACAGGCCAGCCAATTTCCAGCAAGCCTGCAATAATTAAATAAATCCACGCCATTAATTTTCTCTCTTTTTCAATATTACATCGTACAGATCTTCACGACGATCTTTTAAGTTACGCACCGTGCCTTCACTGTGCAGAACTTTTAATTTATCCATATCTAAATCACTAAATAACAGCATTTCAGTATTGGGGGTTGCTTCATTAAGCGTAGCATCATGAGGGAACGAAAAATCAGACGGTGTTAATACCGCTGATTGTGAATACTGCACATCAAGACTTTCAACTTCTGGTAAGTTACCTACCGAGCCGGCAATAACCACGTAGCATTCGTTTTCAATGGCCCGCGCCTGCGCGCAGTGGCGTACTCGTAAATAACTATTTTTGGTGTCGGTCCAAAATGGCACAAACAGAATATCGAGACCTTGTTTTGCTAAAATACGTGACAATTCAGGAAATTCAACATCGTAACAAATTTGAATACCCACGCGTCCAGCATCAGTATCAAATACCGCAATTTTGTCACCACCTTGAATCACCCAGTCATTTTGTTCATGAGGCGTGATATGAATTTTACGTTGTTCGTCAATTTTACCACTGCGATGGCATAAATAACTGACATTATAGATTTTATCGCCTTCAGCAAGCGGCATTGAGCCGGTGATAATATTCGCATTATACTCAATCGCCATACGCGACATCGCATCACGAAAAGTCTCCGTGTATTCGGCTAAATAACGAATAGCCTCAGTCTGATTTCTTTGCTCTGTAAGCCCCATTAGTGGCGCATTAAAAAACTCCGGAAAAAGAATAAAATCACTTTTGTAATCAGACACTGTGTCTACAAAATATTCGACCTGCGTGAGCATTTCTTCAACCGACTCAACACTGCGCATTTGCCATTGCACTGCGCCTACTCGCACTATCGACTTCGTTGATTCAAGTACCGTGTCGGTCGGTTCAAACATAATGTTATTCCACTCAAGTAGCGTGGCATAACCCACCGAATTTTGATCTTCCGGTAAATACTTTTTAAGTAAGCGTTTAACCTGGAAATCATTCGACAATTGAAAACTTAAAATTGGATCATACAGCTCTTTATGATCGACTTTGGCAATATATTCTGTTGGACTCATGTCACTGCTATGATTGTAATAACGCGGAATACGTCCGCCCGCCAAAATAGCCCGCAGATTATACTGACGACATAATTCTTTACGCGCATCATAAAGCCTGCGCCCTAAACGCATACCACGATGAGTAGGCGAAATAACCACATCTAACCCATACAGCGCATCACCATCGGGGTCACTAAATACCCGGTCATGGCCGTCAACAATATCTTCATAGGTGTGCGGATTAGAAAAGCGCGTGTAATCAACTTGCACACTCAACGCAATCCCTACCAGCACGCCATCATCCACCATGCCCAACTGCCCTTCAGGGAACTGGTCAATCAGTCTAAATATAGTATGGCTTGGCCATGCACCACCTAAATCTGGATAAGCCTGATCCATCAAAGTTTTTACTTGTGGATACTGCTCTTTAGTTAAATTACAAATCTCAAGATGGGTTTTTTCTGCCGACATACACAACTCCTTTAGGCGTAGGACATTAAATTTGATAGTTCAATACGCGCATAATACGTGATCAGCTCTGAACGCTTGCTTAGTGCAGCATACCTAGCGCTGGTTTATTTTTAAGATAGCACCAACAACAGTGTTGAAGTAAGTATAAGTAGGTATAAATTTTTAGTTTTACACCTCTTTGCTCAGCTAACATTAACGCTGGTTTAGCGGTTTTCGACCTAAAGCTTAGGTTAATTGCACTTTATAAGAGTAAAAGTAATGGCCGAAATCAAGCGGCCACTACCTCAAAACAAGGTGGCTTTACTCATTTAAAGCTCATTTGCAGGTAATATTGTGATCTCATGCATTAGTGTTTGCGGTAATAGCGGCGTTGGTTTTGCAGCTACGTAGTCATCAAATCCTGCGCGATAAAATGGCGATAGTGGATGACCTGACTGGCCACCGGGAATGGCCATTATGGCGTTTTCTAAATGCCCAGGTTGAGCAATAAATCGCTGTGACGCACCAAAACTACGCCCCTGCACTGCTGGCATATAACTGTCGCCAAATCCTGGCGCTGTCGGCATATTTAATAATTTACTTAGTTGTGGTATTTGCTGTGCGAATGGATGCTCAATAACCAATTCATTAACTGTCCCCCACTGCCAACCTTTTAAGTTACTGCCAAACTCTTTACTTAAATTACTGACAACTTGACTAAATGAATCAGTTAATTGTGCATCCCAATCAGCAAATTGTGGATTTAACCAGCTATCTGGTTGCTGTTCAATAAGCTGCCATATTGCCGGCTCTAAATCACGTTTAACATACTTTAATGAACCGCCCTGAGCCTGTAAATTTGCTTGCATAGCCGTAAATACACTATTGATAACTTCATCACGATAACGCCTAACCAGCGTGTAGCCTATTGACGTTGCACAGGCGCAACCTTGCCAGTTCTCTAACTCTTTTATGTACTGCTGATTAGCCGAACTATTTCTATTAAGCTGTTGCAGCAATAAGCTATGCCACGGTTGTAAAAAGCGCGCCTGATTATCATGCTGCAACTGGTTAAAATTAGCTTCATTAAAATGTTGCTTTTCATACAATCTATCACGAATTTGACTAGATCGTGCTCCCAAGGCATAACCACCATTACCAAAACGCTGGTCATCCAAAGCCGATACAACGCGAGAGTTCCCAGTCCATAAACGGCCATCAACAGGATTTTTAACTTCCGGCCTTTGCTGTTCATTATGCTGCCAAAGTGCTGAATAGTCATTTTCCTGAACAGCTAGTTCACTGGGCTTAATACGCCCTGGAATGGCTCCCATATTTTTCCAACCCGCATTGCCTTGGCTATCTACCACCATTAAGTTTTGTACTGGAATACCTACTTCACTGGCAATCAGCAGCGCGTCATCGACTGTGGTTGCTTGTTCTAATTTCAATAAATCCATATCGACTGCATAAGGTTGATGGCCAACCCAGCTAAGCGCATAAGGCTTGCCATTTATTTCTCGCACTGGACCATACTCACTCAATGTCAGCTTATATTCTTCAATTGACCCATCGGGTAGTGCTATTTGCTCAACTTCTTGCCATGTTTTACTGTTATCAGTTAATGCTACCCAATCGGCAGTATCGAGGTAACCATTAGTAAATCCCCAGGCAATATTGTTATTAGTTCCCACCACAATTGCTGGTGCGCCAGGCAAGGAAACCCCTGTCACTTGGCTCACTTTTCCTGACATTGCATAGTTAAGTTGCGCACGATACCAAATAACCGGCACCGCCATCGACAAGTGCATATCATCCGACAGCATCCCAGCACCTGTGGTAGTTAACTGCCCAGTCACCGCCCAGTTATTACTACCACGTTCTTGATTTGCATCAATCCTGAGTAAAGCTTGTAAGGTTTGCTTAGGAAATTCAGGAATAGTTAAATTATAAGGTGCGAGTGTGCTGCCATCTAAAGCCGCTTGATATTGACTGGGTTGAGTTAAAAAACTGACCATTTCTGGGCCATAAATATCGGCAATTTGAATTAACGCTTGGTCACGTTCGAAGGTCGCCGTTTGTAAATCTAAGTACATACTGTAAATCACTAACAGACTGTCTTCACTGCGCCAAGGCTTTTGCTCAGCGCCTGTTAGTAAATATTCAAAACTGCTAAAACCTACCTGTGCTAAGCCTTCGTTAACGCCAGCGGCATAACTTGTTAATAATGCTTGATCTGCTTGAGGCAATTGCTCAACAATCGCAGCGCTGCGTTTTCGTAACTGGTGGAAGCGCATTTTTTTATCCAAACCTAATGCTGCTTTGCCAAACAGTTCACTCAATTCACCTGCAGCATTACGGCGCAACAAATCCATTTGAAAAAATCGGTCTTGACCATGTGCGAAACCTAAACCATACGCAGCATCAAGGCGGTTCTCAGCTGAAATAACTGCTTGACCCAGTTGGTCTCGGGAGATTTTTACCGCTTGGCTGACTTGGTTACTACGCCCATTACCATCAAGCGCCGGTAAGCTAACTGACAGTACACCATAAATAACTGCTGTTGCAGCTAATCCTAAAATTACGATTGCTAACACCAACCACTTGATAATTTTAAACATGAACCAGTCCTTTTACTCTTGATTAGCTCTATCATAACCATAGTTTTATGAAAAAAGTGCGGTAATTTAAATAAAAAAACAAATAGCTCAATTGATCGGACTATTTTTATTTCCGTGATAAATTGACTATAGTTGAACAGCCAAATATAAAAGCACAAGTCGCTAATGCCATTGTTAAAAACAGATGATCACAAACAAGTCTACAAATTTAAACTGATATTTTGGTGCTCGCTCGTTTTTATTTTATTAATCAGTTTAGTGCTTGATCAGATCAGTTATAAACGTGCCCAAGAATCTCATCGACTATTAATTTTATCTGAAGTAAGTAGCTACCGAACTCAACTTGAATCAACATTAGTATCGAATATTCAATTAGTGCGTGGTTTAGCTGTTGCAGTTGCTGCAGAGCCTAATTTAGATCAACAACGTTTTGCCCAAATTGCCGCACCATTATTCGACACCTCATCTGAATTACGCAATATCGGTGGTGCACCTAATATGGTGATCCGCATGACTTACCCATTGGCAGGCAATGAAAAAGCCATAGGGCTAAACTTTTTAGAGAACAAAGCACAACGTGCAGATGCAATTCGTGCGCGTGATAACAATGAAATAGTTATGGCAGGCCCACTTACATTAGTGCAAGGTGGTGAGGCATTAATTGCCCGAGTCCCTGTTTACCTTCCCCCTGACAACCATTTTTGGGGACTGCTCTCGGTGGTACTCGACATAGACAAAATATATGAAAGAGCGGGTATTTTCGAACTAGAAGAAGACTATGATGTCGCCATTCAAGGGCGCAATGGCTTGGGTCTAAAAGGAGAGTTTTTCCGTGGTAAAGCGGATATTTTAGAGCGTAACCCTCTGGAATTTACTTTAACCTTTCAAGGTGGCGAGTGGGAAATTTTTGTTACTCCTAAAGTTGGTTGGGCACCTCCGAACTCTGCGATTTGGCCGCTGAGATTAGCAATATTTACTATTTGCGGGTTACTAATTTTAGCTTTCTTATTATTCTTAAAAATGCTCAATCGCCAGCTAAGAAATGAAAAAATGCTAGTGACAATGAGTAGTCTTGCAAAAATTGGCGCTTGGTCATTTAACCTTGAAACACAACAAGTATATTGGTCAGATATGACCAAAAACATTTTCAAATATCCGCTAGACGAACAACCTGATTGGCCAACGAACTTTTCTTACTTTAAAGAAGGCGAAAGCCGTGACACGATAAAAAAGCTCGTTGAGCGAGCGATTAAATATGGTGAAAGTTACGAAGTTGAGCTCGAAGTTATCGATTCTAAAGGTAATGCTTTATGGGTGTTAGTGCATGGTGAGGCCGAAATCCGTAATGGCCGTTGTATTAAGATTTTTGGCTCTTTACAAGATATAAACGTCCGTAAATGCATTGAATTAGAAAGCAGTAAAACTGCTTTGCACAATGAGGTACTCGCCTCACTTACCGTTAATAACGCAGTGCTAACTGGTAATTTAAAACAAGCAAAAGATATCATTACACAATCAATTTGCGATGCATTTAATGTTGAACGTGCCAGTATATGGCTGTTCAATGATGCAAGAGATCAACTGCAATCATTTGCCCATCATGGTAAACACACCCCAAATAACACTGCGTTACCAGCATGGCAGCAAACTGAGTTAAATGATTTTTTTACAGCGATTGATAATCAAGCTGTGATCCGCGCCTCAAATGCACTGAGCAATAAATTTACAGCCCCGCTTACAGCGCACTATTTAGCTCCTTTCGATATAAAATCAATGCTTTGTGTATCTATTCCTACTGGAAGCGGGGCGATTGGTATTGTTTGTGCTGAGCATTGTCAGTATCCGCGGGCATGGTCGCGTAACGAAGAAAGCTTTTTAATTGCCGTTGCCGCTTTAATTGGCAGTTTATATTCTAGCGAGCAACGTATAGAAACCGAGCAACAATTAGTCACAGCAAAAGAAGCAGCGGAACAAGCTGTAACCGCTAAAGGTGAGTTTTTAGCGAGCATGAGCCACGAAATTCGCACCCCCATGAACGGTGTGCTCGGGATGCTTAATATTGTGCAACAAACTAAGTTAGATCCTCAGCAAACGCACCATATTGAATTAGCACAATCATCAGCACAATCGCTGCTTAATATAATTAACGATATTCTGGATTTCTCAAAAATTGAAGCTGGTAAATTAGATATCGAAGAGATTGCCTTTAATTTACCGAAATTACTCGGTGAAGTGGTCGAGTCATTTGCCCTTAAAGTAGAGCAACATAATACTAAACTGATTTTAGATGCCACTAAAATTAATGTAAATAAGATTGTTAGTGACCCAAATAGGCTTCGCCAAATTATTAATAATTTACTCGGTAATGCCGTTAAATTTACTCATAATGGTGAAATTATCGTGAGCGCAAACTTAAAAAATACCACTAACGGGACTTTTTTAGATTGCTCAATTATTGATACCGGTATTGGTATTAAAGCCGACAAACAAGCTTCATTATTTGATTCTTTCACTCAGGCCGATACCTCAACTACTCGCCAATATGGCGGCACAGGCTTGGGCCTGGCGATTGTTAAGCAGCTTTGTAATTTGATGGATGGAGAAATCAATGTCACGAGTGTTTATGGCCAAGGCAGTACCTTTACTTTTTCCATTAAAGTACAGCCGCTACTGGGTAAAGAACAAGACTTACCGAGTCATTTAATTAAAAACAAACATATTTTAATTGTCGATACTTGCCCGTTAAATAGCTCAATTGCGCAAAAACAGCTAAACGTGTGGGGAGCGCGTGCGCATATCCTCAAAAACTACCTAGCCTTGAGTTATTATCTCAATTCGAGCGATGAATTGATTGATGCTGTGCTGCTTGATTATAGCTTTTTTCAGCAAGCCGACGCTGCTGCAATTAATGCATTGAAAATTTACCTAAGTGAGCATCACGTAAAACTGATCCTTATGGCGCCAATGAGTTTCTCACAAGAAGCACATGCAAACTTGCCAATCGAAGCCGATTGCATGATTTTTAAACCACTAACGCCTTCGGACTTGTTTGATTCTTTGGCGAATGAAAAATTTATCGAGCAACAACAAAATAACAATGCACTACCAGCAAGTATTGCAATCAACAATACACACTTTGTAAATCAAGACAAAATCCTGCTGGTAGAAGACAATAAAGTAAATCAAGTCGTTGCCTGTGCATTACTAAAACAAGCAGGCATTAATTTTGATATCGCTGAAAATGGTCTGGAAGCTATTGAAAAACTAAAAAGCAAAACCACAGAACCATACAAGCTATTGTTAATGGACTGCCAGATGCCAGAAATGGATGGTTACCAAGCAACTAAGGCAATCCGTAATGGGGATGCGGGTGAATACTACAAAAACGTAACTATTATTGCGTTAACCGCAAATGCTATGCAAGGCGATAGAGATAAATGCCTCAGTGCAGGAATGACTGATTACCTAACCAAACCACTCGATTTTGATGCGCTTAATCCGAAACTGCAACAATGGCTTGGCAAACAATAAAGGTGTAAGCTAAGGCATAACAAAAAGAAGGATTTATTATGCAACTCACTGCTATTGAACAACGTGTGATCGGCTGCCTACTTGAAAAACAAAGCACCACACCAGAGCATTACCCGCTGTCACTAAATGCATTGACCAATGCGTGCAATCAAAAATCGAACCGAGAGCCAGTGCTCACGCTCAGCGAAACTGAAGTACAAGAGGCGCTAGACTCGTTAGTTTCCCAGCGGTTAGTTACATTAGACGAAGGGTTATCTGGACGCGTAACTAAGTTCGCACATCGCTTTTGCAATACTGAATTTGGTAATTTACAGTTAACGGAGCAACAGCGCGCTATTATTTGTTTAATGCTGCTACGTGGCCCACAAACCCCTGGTGAATTAAGAACCCGCAGTAATCGGCTCGCTGAGTTTAATAATGTTGCTGAAGTTGAGTCGGCATTAAATGCCTTGATGACTGCCGAACATGTGACTAAACACCCACGAGAACCCGGCAAACGTGAAAGCCGTTACAGCCATTTATTTGCTGATCCACAAAGTGCTGTTGCAGTAGAACCACCTGAATTGCCAGCACTCAAAGCTGACGAGTTGAATGAGTTACTTGCTGAAATTGATGAGCTAAAAGCTGAATTACAAAAAATTAAGCTACATTTAGGGCTTTAAATTAAACCCTTTGAATTAGATAATAATTCCAATTACATTAAATAGAGATCATGCTTTTAAGCTAATTGGTATAACCATGACAACCAGTAATATTATTAGGAGAGCTCAGCATGCGCGCTGAAATAGTGGCAGAAATGAAAGTCCAGCCAAATATAGACGTCAACAACGAGATCACACGCCGCGTAAACTTTATAAAAAACCGTTTAGTGGCAGCACATTCACGCTCTTTAGTGCTGGGGATTAGTGGCGGTGTAGATTCATCTACCTGTGGTCGCTTATGCCAACTCGCCGTTAACGAATTAAATGCGCAGCAACAAACCGACAAGTATCAATTTATTGCGGTTCGCTTACCGTATGGTGTGCAAGCTGATGAAGCTGAAGCGCAATTGGCTGTTGATTTTATTCAACCAAATAAACGTCTAACAGTGAATATAAAACCCGCAGCAGACGGCATGCATGAGCAAGCATTAGCGGCAGTAGTAGGTTGCGGTGATGCACTGCCGGAACAAGCACAAATTGATTTTATTAAAGGTAATGTGAAAGCCCGCCAACGCATGGTCGCGCAATATGAAATTGCCGGACTGTGCCAAGGCCTCGTTGTTGGTACTGATCATAGCGCCGAGAACATTACTGGCTTTTATACTAAATTTGGTGATGGCGCATGCGACTTAGCGCCATTATTTGGCTTATCAAAACGCCAAGTACGCGCATTAGCCAAGCAGTTAGGTGCACCCGATTTACTCGTTAATAAAGCGCCAACCGCCGACCTAGAGTGTGATCGCCCAGGCCTTACTGATGAAGAAGCCCTTGGTTTAAGCTATGAACAAATTGATGACTTTTTAGAAGGCAAAGAAGTCAGTGACGAGGTAAGTGAAAAACTCATCGCAATTTATCTACGCACTCAACATAAACGCCAAGCTATTCCAACCATTTACGACGATCTTTAGGCTGTCATAAGCTCATAAACCGTAAATGACACTTCTAGGGCAATTAACAATAAGAAAAATGTGATTAATTGCCCGCTTTTCACTTTAGCACAAACATAAGCCCCTAACGGTGCTCCAACTACGACCACTGGAATAGCCGCTAATAAATACGACTGTATTTCGCTGCTTAAGCTATTGAAGAACCATACGTTAGCAATGCTTGCCACCACAGACGTTATTGCCATGATAATCACCGAGGTTGCAGTCGCTTTTTGAATATTAGCGTTGCAGGCGATAATCAATAACGCAAAAATAGCAATGTCAGCTCCCGAACCAACTAAGCCAGATGCAACTCCTCCAATAACAGCAACTAATGCAACTTTAAATGTACTAACGTGTATATCGGTTTGACTACATACATGTTGCACCCTGCAGTAAATACGCCATAAAAGAGTTAATGCGAAGCATATTAAAAGTACGCTAAATACTCCTTTAACCACCAGTCTTGGTAATTGATCGGCAATAAAAGTAAGGCTTAGTAATACGCCAACTAACGCAGCAGGAGCTGCGATTAATACCACTTGGCGATAATATGGAATACCGGTAAAAATAATGGTTAATGCGGCCGCACTCATACCAAAACTTTGAATCGCTAACGAGAATACTTTTGCCGTTACAGGATCTATTGCCAGTAACTTAGTCATCACAGGAAATGCTACTGCGCCACCACCAAGTGCAGTGCCACCAGCAACAAAAGACCCAAAAGCCATAGTCACAGCAATGCTAAACTCTGCGATAACACTTTGTAGCGCGGCATTTGCGCCTTGCCAAGCAATTAATGAACAATACACGCCAGCAATAAATAACCAGGGGATCATACGCAGTTTATGGATGGGTTTAGGTGATGATTGCATAGTTACGGATCATAAATCGAAGTTTTATTATTATGCCTGACAATCATCGCAGAGCAAATGATCGCAACTGTTCGTTACGGCGTACAAACAGATTGTTATATGAGTGCAATATCTTTGCAGTAAAGATGAAATAGTTCTGTAATTTAGTTTATAGTTGTTAGTAAACACATGGTAATCCAGCTCATCGCATTAAAAAACCTAAGGATTTGTATTTAGTTATGACATCGCCCATTTTAATAACAGGTGCCGGCCAACGTATTGGTTTAGCACTGGCAAAACATTTTATAGCCCAAGGGCAAGCTATTATCGTTACTTACCGAACTCGCCATCCCGCTATTGATGAATTATCTGACCATGGTGCTGTATGTGTTTACGCAGACTTTAGCACTGACAACGGCATTAATGAGTTTGTCAGTCAATTAAAGCTGCACACAAATAGCTTAAAGGCGGTGATCCACAATGCCTCGAGTTGGGATTGCGAAGCGAATAATCCAGATAGCAGTACGCTATTTGATAACATGATGCGGATCCATGCTAAAGCACCTTACTTAATTAACTTAGCGCTTAGCGAGTTACTGTTAAATTTCCAGCAACAGCAGCAACACCCTGCTGATATCATTCATTTAACTGATTATGTTGTTGAAAAAGGAAGTCCAAAGCATATCGCATATGCCGCAAGTAAAGCCGCCTTAGAAAATATGACAAAATCATTTGCAGCTAAGTTTGCCCCGAATATTAAAGTGAACGCTATCGCCCCTTCATTAATTATTTTTAATGATCACGATAGCGATGAGTACCGAGAAAAAACCCTTAAAAAATCATTAATGGGCATCGAGCCCGGTTGTCGCGAAATTATAAACAGCGTCGATTTATTGCTTAGCAGCCATTACATCACGGGACGTTCTTTACCCGTAGATGGTGGCAGACATTTAAAATAACGGATTAATCGAGAAATTTATGCACGATCAATTAAAAAATAGTTACCACGAAATTATTACTGCTGTAGGTGAAGATCCACAACGTGAAGGCCTATTAGACACGCCAAAACGCGCCGCCAAAGCGATGGAATATTTGACCAAAGGCTATCGTCAAACATTAGAAGAAATTACCAATAATGCGGTATTTACTTCTGATGCAGATGACATGGTTTTAATTCAAGATATAGAGCTTTATTCGATGTGTGAACATCATTTATTACCATTTGTAGGGCGCTGTCATATTGCTTATATTCCTAACGGCAAAGTGCTGGGTTTATCGAAATTTGCGCGTATTGTTGATATGTTTGCACGCCGCTTTCAAATTCAAGAACAACTGACTCATCAAATCGCTAAAGCGGTTGAAGAAGTCACCGGTGCTAAAGGCGTTGGTGTAATAGTGGAAGCAAAACATATGTGTATGATGATGCGTGGGGTTGAAAAACAAAACTCAAGTATGCGTACGTCGGTAATGCTAGGTAACTTCAGAGCCGATCCAAAAACCCGCAATGAGTTTTTACAACTTGTAAAAGGCTGATCCTATGGCCAATGCAATTATCCATGTAACTAACTTACGGCTGCGCACTTTTATTGGCTTTAATCCCGATGAACGTGAGAAAAAGCAGGATGTAGTGATCAATTTAGAAATTCACTATCCTGCTGAGCAAGCCTGTGAAACGGATCAAGTTGAACAAGCACTTAATTATAAAGTGATCACCAAAGAAGTGATTAGCATTGTTGAACAAGGTCACTTTTTATTGCTTGAAAAACTAGTGGCAGAAATACTCAGTGTTTGCCATAGCCATAGCAGCGTGAATTATGCAAAAGTGCGAGTTGATAAACCTCACGCTTTGCGTTTTGCAGATTCAGTATCGCTAACACTCGATTGGAGTAAAGCTTAAAACAACTTATCCAGCCCAACGGCAAAGGCTAGTACAAGCAAGTAACGTGCGCCTTTGCCAAGGGTAACCAGCCATAAAAATGTCCACCAGCGCACTTTAAAAATGCCTCCTACAACTGTTAGCGGATCACCAATAATTGGTAGCCATGCCAACAACAGGCTATAAACACCATACTTTTCAAAGCGCTCTGCAGCCTTATCGATACTTGCCTGTGACACGGGAAACCATTTCCGATCCTTAAAACGTATGACTTGCGTGCCTAACCAGTAATTAACGCAACTACCTAGTACGTTACCAACTGTGGCACTGAGCCATAACAACCAAAGTAAATATTCTCCTTTGGTCACCATTGCTGTGAGTACCACTTCTGATGAGCTTGGCAATAATGTTGCCGAAATAAACGCAGTAAAGAACAGAGTTAAATAAGCCATCTAAGCCTTTATTAATGCATATAAAAAACCCAGCATTTGCTGGGTTTGATAAAAATGAAGAGTAGTTTATTTTATCAATTGTAAGCTAAATGGGTAGTTAAACTCTTTACCGTCATTAGTTTTGATTGCGCCAATCACCACCATAATAAACGAGAAAATAGCGACTATAGGTAATAAAATTACCCCGATAACTGCAAACATCAAAATCAAACACACTATATATGCTATGAACATAGTGATTTGAAAGTTAAGCGATTTACGCCCATGTTCAGCCACTAATGGCATTTCGTCTTTTTTTATTAACCAGACAATCAGCGGACCGATGATACTACCCATAGGTATAATAAATCCGGCTAATGCGCTTAAATGACATAACATCGCCCACATACGCTCATCTTTACTCGCTATAACTGATTCAACCTGTTGATTATCTTCCATTACCATCTCCTTATTTCGTTAATACCTATATGCTGACCTTTTTCAGTCTTAATGTCTAGATTTTAATCAGCGTCGTCGATACTGCTAAGCTCGAGCAAGTGTGCAAAACCACAACACTTAATTTAGACAAAAAATTAAGGCGTAACCTAAGTCACGCCTTAATTGTAAAACACTAAAATCAGTTATTACTTTTTAATACCAGCTAGATCTAAGATAAATGCATAATTTAGAGCTGTATCTTGAAGGCTTTTAAAACGCCCAGATGCACCGCCATGGCCTGCTTCCATATCAATTTTAAACAGTAATTTATTATCATCGGTTTTAAACTCACGTAATTTTGCAACCCATTTTGCTGGTTCAAAATATTGCACTTGAGAATCATGCAAACCTGTGGTGACCAACATATTTGGATACGCTTGTTTACTCACTTGATCGTACGGTGAGTAAGACAGCATATAATCATAATATAGTTTGTCATTTGGGTTGCCCCACTCGCCGTACTCGTTGGTTGTTAATGGTAAGCTCGCATCTAACATAGTGGTCACTACATCAACAAATGGCACAGCCGCAACCATCCCCTGATAAAGCTCTGGTGCTTGGTTTGCCACGGCGCCCATTAATAAGCCGCCCGCACTGCCGCCCATCGCGAATATTTTATCTTGCGCACCATACTGCTGGGTAACTAAGCCTTTGGTTACATCAACAAAGTCATTAAAAGTATTCTTTTTATTGAGTAGCTTGCCATCTTCATACCAAGGACGACCGAGCATCTGCGAGCCACGAATATGCGCGATAGCAAATACAAAGCCTCGATCAAGTAAACTCAAACGACTACTAGAAAAACTTGGATCCATGGTTACCCCATACGACCCATAGCCATATTGTAACAATGGATTAGTGCCATCTTTTTTGAATTTATCTTTGCGATAAACTAAACTCACCGGTACTTTTACGCCATCTCGCGCAGTAATAAATAGTCGCTCCGATGCATAATTATCGGCATTAAAATCACCGATCACTTGTTGCTGTTTTAACAGTGTTTTCGTTGTGCTATTCAAATCGATATCATACGATGAACCAGGCGTCGTCATACTGGCATAATATACTCGTAAGCTTTCGCTATCTAATTCATTATTACCATATGTTCTGACCATATAACTGCTGTCATTAAAGCTCAGCTGCTGTTCATCACCCGACTTTAAGTTGCGTATCGTTAAACGAGATTGCCCCATTTCACGCTCTTTATACACTAAATGATCAGTGAACAAATCGATGCCTTCAAGCTTAATATCATCACGCGCGGCGATCAGTGTTTGCCAATTCGCTTTGTCGTGCGCTTTATCTTTATCCACCGTCATTAGCTGAAAGTTTACTGCGTTAAGGTTAGTGACTATGTAATAAGTATCACCGAGTTTAGCAATATCATATTCTAGGTTTTCTTCACGTTCAATTAAGCGCTTTGGCTGCGCCTTGACGTCATTAGCATCAATTACCGACACACCTGAAGCGTTAGTACTGCCATGCCAAATATAAATTTCTTGTTTGTCTTTACTCTTACCAAGGCCAGTGTAATAACTTGTGTTAGTCTCTTCGTACACTAACTCATCTTGTGCTTGTGGCGTACCTAAGGTATGGCGATAAACCTGATAACCTAACAATGTCTGTAAGTCTTTTTTAATGTAATAAAAAGTTTTATTATCATTCGCCCAGACGATATCACCATCGGTCCCTTCGAGCTTATCTTCTAGTAATTTACCGGTCTTTAAATCTTTCACTAAAATAGAGTAGATACGTCGACTTACCGTGTCTTCACCATATGCTAATAAGTGACCATTTGGGCTGACAGATAAACCTGTTGCCGCGAAATAGTCATGGCCTTTTGCCAACTCATTTACATCTAATATAACGTGTTGATCAGTGCCCTTATCATCGCTACTGCGAACATAAGTCGGGTATTCATTATCCCCTCGCGTTTGCGATGAATAATAATAATCGCCACTTTTAGTTGGCACGGAGTCATCATCTTTTTGAATGCGCCCTTTTAACTCTTCAAACAAAGTAGTTTGTAAAGCTTTAGTATGCTTTAGCATCGCATCAGTATAGGTATTTTCTGCATTAAGGTGTGCTATGACAGCTGCATCTTTTCGTGCATCGTCACGCATCCAATAGTAATTATCGGTGCGCGTATCACCATGAATAGTCATTTCGAAAGGGATCTTATTGGCTATCGGTGCAGTTACATTAACCACTGCAGCTTCACTCTGTACAGCCTCGGATTTTATATTATTTTGTTCTGGGGCTTTATTACAGCCCGCTAAAATAGCTAACGACAAAGCCGCTAACGCAAATGATTGACGTGTTTTCATAGTATTCCCTAGAGTTATTATTATTCCACTACTAGCAATATATCTAACTAGCTGTTGATTACCTATATTAGTTTGTAAAGCAATGTAAAAAGGGAGCCTAAGCTCCCTTTGTTTGATTAACTTTGCTCGTTAGTCACTGATAATTAAAATGACTAACTAAACAATTACTTTTATTTACGGCGGCGCATAAATGCAAATGGTGCAATAAGCAATGTTAACCATGCTAGTGAACCGCTGTCACCGTCATTATTATCGTCATCTTTGCCCACAATATTCTTTACTCGTACTTCAACAGCAACAGCTTTAGAGTTATTACCCGCACTATCAACAGCGATAACACTAAATGTAAAGTTACGCTCATATTCATAATCAATACTACCTGCAACAACAATTTCACCCGCAGCATTAACAGTGACTAAGTCAGTGCCTGACACAATAAACTTAGTAACAGGACTTACATCAGCATCTGGATCACTAAAGTTAAGTTTACCAATCACAGTGCCAAGCGCTGTATTTTCATCAACACTAAAGCGTTGTTTATCAGCAATAACTGGCGTGTTTTCTAATGCGTCTTGCGCTACAGTGATTGTTACTTCAACAGCTGCAGATTGATTACCAGCACTATCCGTTGCACTAACCATCAGCTTTATCTCAGGTGTTGCATCATAATCAACGTCACCCACCACTGTGATTTGGCCAAGTTCATCAATTGCAATACCGTTATGACCTGCCACTGTGTAGCTTACAATTGGTGTTACTGCTGTATCTGGATCAATAGCACGTATTTGACCAATCACAGTGCCTACCACGGCATTTTCTTGCACTTTAAAAGTTTGCCCGGCTTCGATAATTGGCGCAACTTCTGCTCCTTCATCAGCGACATTTAACACGTTAATCGTCACAATTTCAGCAGCTGACTGATGACCATCTTCATCAATTGCGACTATCTCTAACGTAATAGTACTTTGCTCTTCAAAATTAAGTAGTTGAGCAACGGTTAGCATCCCCGTATTATCAATCGTGATTGCATCACTTCCCGCTACAGTAAACATAGTGATTGAACTGTTATCTGGATCTGTGAAAGCTAATTGAGCAAATGCGGTAGCTACTGGGGTGTTTTCTGCAACAGAGAATACTTGGCCAGAATTTATAATTGGGGTTACTTCGCTCGCTTCATCTGCAACATTGGTAATGTTAATAGTAATAACAGCAGGCTCTGATGTATTTCCCAAAGTATCGATGGCAACAACGACTAGTTCAGCGATGTGCTTACCAACTTCAAAATCAACTAACTCGCTGTTTGATACAAGAATTTGCCCTTTATTATCAACACTAAAGCCTTGATGAGTTTGCGATTGCACATAAAACTCAGCAATCGCTAAATCTCTATCTGATTCCACAACACTCAAGGTGCCAACGAGATGGCCGTTTTCCGCATTTTCAACAACATCAAATGATGCATTTGCAAGCTTAGGAGCCTGCGTTTTTGGTAACACTAAGTCTTCAGCAGTCACTAATTTCAGTACATCTTGTAATGACGATGCTGTAAAAGCAAATGGCGCACTAGCATTCACAATCGCTTTTTCACCTGGCGCAAGTTGATTTACGACTGTATCACTGCCATCCACCGCAGTTAAACTCACTGACGCTGAAGAACTAAAGGTCGTAGCGCCAACTAGACTATCTGTTTCAAAGTACACGCCGCCACCATAAGATGGATAGCCTACAGATGCCTTAATATTTAACGGATCACCTAAATTATCACGTGTTAACCCCAGTGTGCTGCTACATACCGAGAAGGTAATGGTATCTGCACCAGCTGATTGATATAACGGTGTCAAAAACCGAAGCGTTTCTGCGCCAGTGTCATCGATAGTACCAATAACAGTACGTGAACGCCCTGGCGAAGTCGTTTTACGACCTCGGTCATTGTAGTTCTGCATAAGGAAGTCATAGGCACCATCGTTGTTGGTGTCTATATCTAAACGATAACCTGCTTGGAATACATGAGTGATCTCATCACGTAACTGAATCGATGCTGTAACTAATACACCAGATTCACATCCTTCAGCTGCTATTGCATTGAATGTCGTTGCAAGAATATTGAACGGTGCCTCTGCTGCTGACTTAACTTTACCAGTTGCAACAATATTTTCTGTCATTGTTGAAACTGTTGTTGCCCCGGTATTCTCAACGATAAGTTGCATCTCATTACCAACCACTTCCGGAGCAATACTTAATTCACTAGCCGCTTTTGGTAGCGCATGATAAACAACATGTAGCGCATAATCTGAATCAGTATCATCCACATCGTCAAACACTAAGGCGCCGTCAAACTCTGCGAGCGTTAATGCGGCGCTTCGTGCAGCTACCGACTCGGCATCAAATGGGTTTTCCAGTTTCCACTCGTGCAATTTACTAGGATCAACCGTTAGCGTTACATCAAACTCTGTAGTTTGACCTGCGGGAATTGTTACGCTGCCTGGAATATCCCAACTGATTGCACCGCTGTTTTTATCATTTTCGTAACGTGCTTCAGTCCGTAATTTGTAGGTTTTTTCTTGTGTCGAGAAATTTTTCACGGTGACTGTTTTGCTGATTGACCTAACGCCAGTAAAGTTTTCTAAGCCAAACGATAATGCCGCTTGTTTAGTTTTAAACTCGGTATTATCAACCCATGCTGCAACAGGCAGATTAACCGCTTTTTCAACGTTAACTAAACCAGCACCAATCATACTAATTGGTGCTAATTCAGAATCTGGATTTGTGCTAAGCGGCTCATTAGTCACATTTAGATCTGCCGTATTCATTAATGTTGCTTTAATTTCAAAGGCATTACGCTGTGGGTGTGCTGCGCGTACTAACGCAACCGCACCGGCAGTAATCGGTCCTGAAAAGGATGTACCTGAGGCTGGAGCTAGTTGATCTTGCGTACCAGTTGCTGCAACCATAATGCTTGTACCTGGCGCTGTGATTTCAGGTTTTAATAAACCATCCATTGATGGACCGCGCGATGAAAAGGTTGCCACAGCACCTGATGTTACTTTACGCTCAACAACTAAGCTATATGCAGCCTTGCCTGATGCTTTAAGCTCCGCTTTTATCGCTGCCCCGGCAGCATAAGTAATGCCAATATTTGGGATAGTAACCGTGGCATCAAATCCACCCATTGAAGCAGGAGTACCGTCATCTTCGTTATTTGCAATAAATACAAACGATGCGCCGCGCTGTTGTGCATGCAGTACTTTTTTCGTGAAATTACATTCACCACGGTCTATAAGCACCGCTTTATTATTAAAATCGGTGTCTTCTGAAAATGCTTCACAGCCATTTTGATTTGCGGTTGGGTAAACAAGTTCAGCATCGGTATCTGCCATAGCAAATGCGGTTTGCGGACCAAAACCTGAAACTTGAAAAACAACCTCTTCTCCAAGCACGGTACCTGAAGCAATCCCAATATCTAATGTTGGATGCGTCATCGCACCAACTGCAAGTGCGTTTGGCGTGGTACTTGGTCCCCCAATACGAAAAGGATGATCGCCATCATTGCCTGCTGAGATAACAACATTTACACCTAAATCAACCGCTTTTTGAATTAAGTATTGAGTACCTCCGTCAGTTTCAGTGCCACCAAACTCGCCACCTAAAGACATATTAATAACATCTACGCGGTCAGAGATATCGCCATCACCATTAGGATCCATTGCCGCTTCTAATGCTGATGCTTGTGCTGCACTTGGACAACCACCACCACACACTGAGTACACATATAACTCTACTTCAGGAGCAATTCCAGTAACAGAGTGAGAAACAGACGTACCATGACTGGTCGGTTCATCAACATCGGGGATCACGACTACAGGATCATGTTCAATTGGATCAGCATCGTCACGAATAAAGTCGTAGCCACCATGTACGATGCCTTGCGGCCAAGCTACAGAAGTAGGATCAGCTTGAGCTGCGTCATACGCCTCTACGGTACCAGCACCACCAAAAACGTTGTGCGTGTAGTCAACACCTGTATCCAGTACCGCTACCGTTTGACCTTTACCTGTTACAACCCCATTTGCAACCAATGGTGAAGCTTTTAAATAATCTGCAGATGCGGCGACATGTAATTCATAATCATACATTGGCAGCACTTTCTCAACTCGGTAGTCACGGGCAATTTTTTCTAACGCCTCAGGACTTGCTTGTACAATCAAAGTAGGCGCCAGCACTTTAGTTTGGCCAATTACTTTTGTACCAAAATCTAGACTACTTAGTTCAATTGTCACTGCACTTTGCACTTGCTCAATTTGTGCAATGGTTGCACGGCTGTCACCTATTTGATAAATACCTTGCGCCATTAGATCGGCAGCGGTTGTCGCTCTTAGCACAATCATATGAGCTGATGGTAACTGTTCTTTAACATCGGTTTCATTAAATGTAGCTGTAGAGAAATTATTGAGAGCGGTAATACTGTGTGCTGCTTGCACTGTTTGTGCATTTACCGATGCCGCCATTAGTGCTGATGATACTGCAATTGATAAGGCTGTTTTTGTTATTAACTTGTTAGACATAAATTCCTCTGATGAGATTATTGTTATTAAATGCTCCCAAAAAGAAACATTAAGTCCCGAATACTACACCAGCAAGAAACAAAAAAACAACATTGAAACAAAAAATGTAACCATTTTAGGTAATAACAATAAATTTAAAACAAAAAAAATACCGCCCAATGGCGGTATTTTAACTAAAGCTATATGCCTTTAGAGGCTATATTACTACTTTTGTTTACGGCGACGCATAAATGCAAACGGTGCTACAAGCAGCGTTAACCACGCTAGCGAACCAGAGCTATCATTGTCGTCATCATCGTTCGCACGTAGATTGTTAACGTCAATCTCAACACTTACCGCTTTCGATACATAACCTTTGCTATCTTCAGCTTGAACACTGAAAACAATCTCTTTATCAAACTCATAGTCAATTTCACCCATAGTCACAATTGAACCATCTAACTGAACACTAACTAATGTTGTTCCAGATACAATAAAACGAGTAATTGGCGAAATATCCATATCAGGGTCTGAGAATACCAATTGACCCAACACGGTACCAATGGCAACATTTTCATCAGTTCTGAATTTTTGACCACCCTCAATGACTGGGGCATGAGATTTAGGATCGGCGGTTACATTCAACATAACTTGCACAACCTCAGACTCTAAGCCGCTGTCATCCATTACTGTTACATCAAGAGTCATAGTTGGAGTTGCATAATAACTTAGGCTGCCAGTGACAACTAGCTCACCCTTATTATTAATACTAATTAAGTTTGTGTTTGCAACCGTACCACCAGTAACCATTGTTGCCGCACTTTCAAACAAACTATGATCAAGCATGCCAATCACTGTACCTTCGGCTGCGGATTCAATAATACTGAAATTTTGCCCTTTTGCTACAACTGGTAACTCATCTGCATCATTGGTAATCGTTACTTTAATATCGGCTGCTGCAGATTCAGTACCAAGTAAATCAGTCGCCTTCACTGTTAAAATGATTTCTTTAATGTCAGACTCAAAATCCAACATACTCGTATCTTCAACCATGATATCGCCAGTTTCAGCATCAATCATTAAGCCTGGAGCAGACATACTCACAACAGTAAAGTTTGTTATACGTAGTGCTGGAGTATCTTCAAAACTAAGTCTACCAATAGTAATACCATCAAGTGCAGTTTCATTAATTGTAAACTCTTCTACAACGAGATTAGGCACAGCTGGAACAGCCGGAACACCAGTTACTGAATTAGTATATACATCTGTCCCTGTAGCTGAGGTCAATGCGAAATTACCATCAGCTCTAATTACAGCCTTCTGACCTGGAGCAAGTTCAGATAATTTAGTGTCAGCGTCTTCTGTCGATTCCAAAGTAACCACCGGATTACCTGTAAACACAGTAGAACCAACTACACTATCGGTTTCAGAGAACACACCGGCTTGATAATTTGGATAACCAACTGAAGCTGCAATGTTAATTGTGCTGCCCAGCATATTTGCATCTAAGCCTAACAAATTACTACATCCAGAGAAGGTCACTGTATCTTCACCAGCAGCATGATACATCGGTGTACCCCACTGCCACACATCCTCACCTGCGGCATCGATTTCACCAATTAATGTACGGCTGCGCCCAGGTATTGCTGCATCACGGCCAACATCATTAATATTCATCATAAAGTGATCATAAACACCATCATTATCAATATCGAGATTCATACGAACACCGATTTGACGCATGTGGGTAATTTCATCTCGTAATTGAATTGAAGATGTAATGAACACACCTGACTCACATGTCTCAGACGTATAAGCAGCAAATGTAGTTGAGAGAATATCAAAGTCAGCGTCGCGGTTCTCTTCACTTGTAGCAACCACTGATTCTGCAGTTGGTAATATCGTAGTCGCCCCCACATTGGTTACAACCAACTCACCAACACCATTAACTTCTTCATATGAAAAAGCTAATTCAGCACCGGCTTTAGGTATCGCATGGTAAACAATGTGCAAGTCATGATCTGTGTCGGCTGTTGAAGTATCATCAAATACCAGCGCACCATCAAACTCAGCCATTGTCAGTGACGGACTACGAGCAGCTAGATCATCTTGGCTAAATGGGTTTTCTAATGTCCACTCATGAAGTTTAGATGGATCAACTGTCATGGTTACTTCGAATGTTGTTACCGTATTTGCCGCAACAGTTACACTACGTGGAATATCAAAGCTAACAGCACCTGTATCCACATCATTCATATAACGCTCTTCAATACGAAGGTCATATGTTTTGTCTGCATCAGAGAAGTTTTTCAGCGTCACTGTTTTTGTAAAGCTGGTTGTTTCTGTCATGCGTTCTAAACCGAACGATAGCGCCGCTTGTTTAGTTTTGAATGTTTCATCTTCAACCCATGCCGCAACAGGTAAGTTAACAGCTTTGTCAACATTTACTAAGCCTGCACCGATAGAACTAATTGGTGCAAGTGGAGAATCTGGGTTAGTACTAATCGGCTCTACGGTTATATTTAAGTCAGCCGCATTCATGATTGTCGCTTTAATTTCAAGTGCAGTACGATCTGGATGCGCTTCACGAACTAATGCAACAGCACCAGCAGTGATCGGACCTGAAAATGAAGTACCTGTTGCGGGTGCTAATTGATCTTGTGTACCAGTTGCCGCTACCATGATATCAGTACCTGGCGCTGTAATTTCAGGTTTTAGTAAACCATCCATTGATGGACCACGAGATGAGAACGATGCAACTGCACCCGCTAGCACTTTACGTTCAATCGTTATGCTATATGTTGGCATTTCACCGGCTGTTAAAGCAGCTTTCATTGCTGCCCCTGCAGCAAAATTAATACCGACATTAGGAATTGTTACTGCTGCATCAAAGCCACCCATTGGCGCAGGCGTACCATCATCAACATTATTTGCTACAAATACAAACTTAGCACCACGATCTTGAGCGCTTAATACTTTTTGAGTGAAATTACAGGCACCACGGTCAATAATTACCGCTTTGCCAGTAAAGTCAGTTTCAGCAGAAAATGCCACGCAGCCATTTTGGTTTTCTTCAGGGTAAACAACTTCAGCATCGGCATCTGTCATTACAAACGCAGTTTGTGGACCAAAACCTGACGGCTGAATTGTGGTCTCTGCACCTTCAACAGTGCCAGATGCAACGCCAACATCATTTGCAGGATGCGTCATCGCGCCAACAGAGAGTGCATTTGGCGTCGTAGAAGGACCGCCAATGCGGAATGGGTTATCACCATCATTACCAGCAGAAATAACAACGTTCACACCTGCATCTACGGCTTGCTGAATTAAAAACTGCGTACCACCACCGATGTATGTGTCACCAAACTCTCCACCTAAAGACATATTGATTACATCAACTCGGTCTTCTGAATCACCATCACCATTTGGATCCATAGCGGCTTCTAATGCCGAAACCTGTGCTGCACTTGGACAACCACCGCCACACACTGAATACACGTATAGCTCCACCGCTGGTGCAATACCAGTGACAGAGTGAGATACAGATGTACCATGGCTAGTTGCTGCATCTTCTTCTGTTGGAGTAGCTGGATCATTTTCAATTGGATCAGCATCATCACGCATGAAGTCATAACCACCCATAACTTGACCTTGTGGCCAAGTCACTGCAGTTGGATCTGCTTGAGCTGCTTCATAAGCTTCAACAGTTCCTTCACCACCAAAAATTTTGTGAGTATAATCAATACCTGTATCTAGTACTGCAACAGTTTGCGTTGCACCTGTTACTGTACCATTTGTTACTAATGGTGACGCTTTGATGTAGTCAGCAGTTGCTGCAACATGAAGGTCGTAATCAAACATAGGTAAAACACGCTCTACACGCGAGTCTTTTGCAATTCTATCTAGTGCACCTTGGCTTGCTTGAACAATTAACGTCGGCGCCAAAATTTTAGTTGAACCAAGTACTTTTACATTGCTATCAAGGGTAAATAGCTTATCTTGAACTTGGCTTTGTAACGTTGCAACTTGATTATAGCTCTGACGAGCATCAGAAACATTGTAGACACCCTGCTCCATCATATCAGCTGCTGTTTTTGTTTTTAAAACAACAAGGTATGCTGATGGTTGATTTTTATTTACAATATCGGTCTGTGATACTGGCGTGTAGCTGGTATGCTTAAGTACGCTGTTATTTATTGTATTTGCATTTACAGCGCCTGTAACTAAGATACTTGTTACAGCGGTTGCAACCGCCGTTCTTTTTATTAGATTCTTAGACATGATTTCCCCTAGGATATGTTATGTATTATTGTATTTATTGGTGATCATAAATTAAGTGCGAGACTAATATAGAACTTCAACACCCAAAATAACAACAACTCGATTACATTAAAATTACAAAGGCAAATAGAAAACCGAAAAAATAACACTAAACATCTGTTTTTAATGTTTAAAAACTGAAAAGTGAAAATGTAAATGTTTGTAAACAAATAGAACTAAAGCACACCAATATACCTAAAAGGGAACCAATGAACTCTGATGTTATAAATATTTTAACAATGGCAAAAGTAATCCAAACAGCCGTTGCGCCGGTTTTTTTAATTACTGGTATTGCTGCTACGCTGGGCGTTTTATCTAATCGCTTAGCTCGAATTACCGACCGTGCTCGTCAACTTGAACGAAAATTAAAGGTAAGTACCGATGAAGAGTTTAATTCATCGCTAACAACCGAGCTACGAGCACTGCTGAAACGCTCTCGCTGTATCCATATTGCCTTTAGTTTAAGTGTATTAAGTGCGGTACTTGTTTGCGCCGTGGTCATGCTGTTATTTTTGTCTCATATCCAATCAGTTAATTTAGGTGTTTCCATCGGCAGTTGTTTTGTTGGCGCAATGGCACTACTTATTTGTGCATTTATGTCATTACTGGGTGAAGTATTTTTAGCAACCCGTAGTATGCGCAGAGGAATGATCTTTGCTGACATTGATATAAATAATTAAGGCATGATCTTAGTTTTATAATTCAATAACAGTTCAGTTTAACCGCAATACACTTGAATAATCTGACTTGCTGATATACAACAGCTGCTATACAAGCAATGAATTACATATAAGGGGCAAAAGGAATGAAGTTAAAGCAATTATTTTTAGGTGCAACACTTTGTGCACTAACATTTGGTGCAACAGCAAACTCTGTATTTGAAGAGCCTAGTGACGCCATTGAGTACCGCCAAGCGGCGTTTTCAATGATCCGTGTCCAAATTGGTGATATGGGTGACATGCTAAAGGGCAAAGTACCTTTTGATGCTGAGCGTTTTAAGCACCGTGCAAATAATGCCGCTGCATTATCAAAAATGCCATGGGAAGCATTCGTTGCAGGCAGTGATAAAGGCGAAACATCTGCATTACCTGCTATTTGGAGCGATAACGAAACCTTTATGAAAAAAGCGGTAGCATTCCAACAATATGCTGATGAACTAGCCGTTGCCGCGCAAACAGGTGATAAAAAAGTAATTGCTAAAGCATTTGGCCCATGGGCTAAAGGCTGTAAAGATTGCCACACATCATTTAAAGACTAATCTTTAATGCGATCATCTTAAAACTAAAACGGCGCTTAATTAGCGCCGTTTTTGATCTGTTGAACCGTTTAACTAAACAAGTAAGCCACAGGTTCTGCGCCCCATGTCATCAGTAATGCCGCAAATACAACGACAAAAATAATTATCGCAGTCCACGGTGATTTTGTTAGCTCTTCATTACTATCATTATTTTTTTCAGCGGCATAGCCCGTAACCATTGCTTTGACTAAATTTTTGCCTTTAATGCGATAAATTACAATTGCCACAATATGGAGAATAATCGCGTACAACAATAAATCAAAGTTTTTATGATGCACCCAGCCGGCCCATTCAACTACATTACTTGATACATACTGCACTAATGGGCCATCTGTCAAAATGTCATCAGTGGTCATTAAGCCGCTTACTAACTGCGCCAGTAATAAAATAAAAAATGCCAACACCATGTAGCTGCCCGCTGCGCCATGGCCAGGTTTATTATCTGTTTGTTTAAATGATTTTAGTGCTGCGCTAGGTAAATGAAACAATGCACTTAACTTAGCTGTTTTGCTACCAATCAAGCCCCAAATAAGGCGTGTTACTAGTAGCGCTAAGGTGAAAAAGCCAGCCACAAAGTGTAATTCCATCATGCCTTCTTCAGCACTAAAATACAGCGCCGCAATTGCAATAACTAACAACCAATGGAAACTGCGAATAAACCCATCCCATACTTTAATTTTATGCATGCTTAACCTCTTTTGCGTAAAAGCTTATTATTTCAAACTTTTGTTAATTTAGCATCTTTGCTGTTCAGGGTTAATTGATCTATGGCAGACTAAGGGCATTAATTACCGTAATGAATAATATTAATGACACTTAGCACCAAACGCGCACTCCTAAAAGGCTTTTTAGATATGCTACCACTGTGTTTAGCAGTGATCCCCTGGGGGATTTTATGTGGTTCACTGGCAATACAAAATGGCTTTAGCGCATTTGAAACCCAAGCTATGTCATTATTAGTGTTTGCCGGTTCCGCCCAACTAGTCGCTATAGAGCTAATGGCTGGCAATACGCCTTTATTAACTATTTTATTCACCACCTTCATAATTAGCTCACGGCACTTTTTATACGGCTTAGCGGTGCGTCATAAAGTGATTGATCAGCCGCTGCGTTGGCGCTTACCGGTAAGCTTTGTACTCACTGATGAGCTGTTTGCGTTTTCCCATCATCGCAAAGCTTATCGAACTAAAACTCGCTTGATCTACGCGCTCAGTGCCGGCTTTAGCTTTTATATTACTTGGAACTTGTGGACATTAATTGGCATCGTAGCGGGCAGTCTGCTACCTGATCTCACTAATTTAGGCTTAGACTTTGCTATTGCTGCAACTTTTATTGCATTAGTAATTCCTGGTATTAAAAATCTCGCTACATTGGCAACGGTTGTAAGCGCTGGTGTTGTCGCTACCGTTTTAAAAAGCCAGGGGTTTGAACTATGGTTAGTAGCCGCGGCACTATCGGCGATGACTATCGGTTACCTTATTAGCCGTATCCAAGATAAATTGGAGCATAACTGATGATGAGCACTATTTTACTTATGGCGTGTATTACCTTTTTTACCCGTTACTTATTTTTACATCGTGACCTACCATTTAAAGTTGGCCCGAAAATGCAGCAGTTTCTAAGTTTTAGCGCACCGGCGGTACTTACCGCGATTTGGGTACCTATAGTGTTTGTAACAGATGAGGGAATAAATTTAGATTGGCAAAACCCATACCTCAGTGCGGCAATAGCAGCCATTATTGTCGCGTATAAAACGCACAACATTTACTACACAACACTGGTTGGTATGGGTTTATTTTTGATCTTAAATTAGCACATTAGTAATGCGCTAAAAGTAGCTTTAAACGCTGGCTAATAAAATAGCACGGCTTTTATCTAGAGTGACCTGACCACGTTCGCCAATAGCCGTCATACCGTGGCGTTCAAGTTGCTCAACAATTTTATCAGCGACTTCTTCGCCTAAGTTATAATCACTTAAACGCGTTGGCATATTCACACGGTGAAAAAACGCTTCAGTTGCATTAATTGCTTGTTCAATTGCTGCATCTTCATCACTGATATCTAATCCTAAAACGCGTTCTGCGTACTGTAAGATTTTACCGCGCTTAGTTTCTGTTTGCTCAGCCATCATACGAGGTAATACAATCGCAAGCGTTTGCGCGTGGTCAAGGCCATACATCGCAGTCATTTCATGGCCCAACATATGAGTGGACCAATCTTGTGGTACACCCGCTCCAATTAAGCCGTTTAATGCCATCGTTGCTGACCACATAATATTTGCACGTACTTGATAGTTATCAGGCTCACTGAACGCTTTAGGGCCCTCTTCGATTAAGGTCATTAAAATACCTTCAGCGAAACGGTCTTGCAGCTTAGCACCTACATCGTAGGTTAAATACTGCTCCATAGTATGCACAAATGCATCAACAATACCGTTCGCCACTTGGCGCTCAGGCAATGAAAAAGTCACTGCAGGGTCGAGTACTGCAAATTTTGGCAATACAAATGGACTAGCAAATGCAAGTTTTTCGTGAGTGTCAAGATTTGAAACAACACTATTGCCGTTTGACTCAGAGCCCGTTGCAGGTAACGTTAATACCACACCAAGAGCAATAGCAGATTTAATCTCGCCACCTTTTGATAAAATATCCCATGGCTCGCCGTCATAATTAGCTGCTGCGGCAATAAATTTACTACCATCAGCGACTGAACCACCACCAACTGCAAGAATGTAATCAACTTGCTTTTCTTTAACCAAAGCAACGGCTTTCATACATGTTTGATAACTTGGGTTAGGCTCAATACCGGCAAACTCAAACCACGTATGTTCACTTAACGCATCGACGACTTGATCATAGACGCCATTACTTTTAATACTGCCGCCACCATAAGTAACTAATACTTTTGCGTCTGCAGGGATCTCATTTTTAATTAAAGCGATTTGTTGTTCGCCGAAATGAATTTTGGTTGGGTTTGCAAAACTGAAATTTAACATGCTTGCTCCATTGCTTAGAGATGCTCATTATTTAGTGTGAGCTAAAATTTGGTGACCATCTAATTGTAGGGATTTAAGCATTAATTTAAAGACTAAGCTCAGAGAATCACTTTTGCACAGCTGCAACAATAGATGGTATAAACTATAATTACTTAATATTTGAGAACTAAATTATGTGGCATGGCCTTGATGAATTTTTACATGTGGTTGAACATGGCAGCTTTACCAAAGCAGCCAAAGTCATGGAAGTATCAACTTCACATATTAGCCGCCAAGTACAGCAACTTGAAAACCGCTTAGGCTCATTGCTATTTCAACGTACTACCCGAAAAATAAGCCTCACCGATGCCGGCCGCGAATATGCCGTAAAGCTCAAAGCAATTAAACAAGAGCTAATTGATGCTAATAATCAACTGCAAGGTGAGCAACGTAAACCCAAAGGGATCATTAGAATTTCTGGTGCTGGTGAATTTGTTGCATGTCATGTAGCACCTAAAATTGTTGAGTTTGTAAAACGCTACCCTGAGGTTGAAGTAGATATGGACTTCAACAATCGTAATGTCGACTTAGTTGAAGAAGGTTTTGATTTAGCGATCCGTTTTGGCCGCATGCAAGACTCTAACTTAATTGCACGACCACTTAGCCCGCGAATCATGACTCTCGTTGCCAGTCCAGAATATTTAGCACATCACCCAACCCCAACTACGCCTCAACAATTAACCGCTCATAATTGCTTAATTGCCATGGGGAAACGTTGGCGATTTAATTTTGCCGGCGATATTAAAGAGGTAAAAGTTGCCGGCAACTGGCGCAGTAACCATCCGCGCGCACTATTATCTGCGACATTAGCAGGCTTGGGCATTGCCCATTTAGCCACTGATATTGTTGATAAGTATATTGAAAACGGGCAACTAATTACCTTACTTGATGAGTTTCAGGTAACAGACAATGCCTCTTGGTTAGTGTATCCACGTAAAGATTTAATGCCGTACAGAGTGCGATTATTGATTGAACATTTACTCACAAGCTTTAATCATGCAAGCTAAAATAAAATGGTCTATGCAATATGATGATAATTTAAGCTGTATGTCTGTCACAACTCAGGATAGAATTTAACAAACAACAATAACAAGAGAGCAACATGAACGACTTCTATCAACTTTCAGCCAGCAATCTGCAAGGCCAAAGCATTGATTTTTCAGATTTCGCAGGCAAAGTTGTGTTAATTGTCAACACTGCCAGTAAATGTGGCTTCACTCCACAGTACGAAGGTTTACAACAATTACATGCAAAATACGCTGATCAAGGGTTAGTAATTATTGGTTTTCCGTGCAATCAATTCGGCAAACAAGAGCCTGGCGGCGCAAAAGAAATAGCGCAAGGTTGTTTAATTAACTACGGTGTTGATTTTGTGATGATGAGCAAAATTGATGTTAATGGCGAAAACGCCCACCCCGTATTCAGGCATTTAAAATCAGCCTTACCTGGATTTTTAACCCGCAAAATAAAATGGAATTTCACTAAATTTTTAGTTGGCCGCGACGGCGAGGCAATTAAACGCTTTGCACCATTTACCAAACCGCAACAAATCGAAGGTGCTATTATCAAAGCCCTTAAAAGCAGTAATATCTAAACTCTAAAAGCAATAAAGAGGCAAATTGCCTCTTTATTTAAATTATCTCTTAGTCGTTTAAATACTCATCTAAGTCATCATCGCCCAAGTTTTTACGCAAGCGTTTTTGCTCAAGGTAGTCTTCCAACTTTTTCTTAACCTTTTGCTTATTCTTGTCGTGTTGATTACGCCCGACCATTTCGTACTCGTCTTCAACAAAATCGTCATCTAGCGCATCGTAACTAAATGTCTTACCCACAACCCACTCCATAAAGTGTTTGAGACCAATTAAGGATTTTTTATCACTATCATTGGTAAATTAAAAATGTTCAGCACTATTTCACCGTATGAAAAAGCACCAAAATAAAGCCATAACGCAATTCTAAAATAGTGTTATGTCGATATTGTGAATAAATAGCGCTAAATTTGAGTTCTGGAAAGTGAGAGTTTTTTATCGAAACGATAAGTATCTTTTATGTATTAATGTAAATTAGTCAAAATGACTAAAAAATGGCTTTTTTATAACATTTAAATGTAATTAAAAAAGGGAAAAAAACAATTAACTCATTGTTTTTAAATGCCAATAATTATTGGCATTAAACTTGATAAGTATTAAATACGTTAAATGCGTACTGGTCATAATCAACAAATTAGCAGGAAATAAAAATGAAAAAATTACTATTAATAAGTTCTTTATTCATTGCCACAGGGGCAATGGCACACAATGACAATGAGACGAATATTTCTTTTAGCGGCGACACATGTGACGTTGAATTTAAAAATGATGTGCGTATTAAGCCAAATGAATTAGAAATTTTTACAGCTGATAACCACACTATGACTTTTATAAATAGTGGCGAGTTAATGATTGATGGCCAAACTTTGACACTCAACAGTCAACAACACCAAGCTATCAGTAATTATTCAGACAGTCTGCGTAGCCAATTACCAGAAGTCGCGAACATTGCTATTGAAGGCGTTAAAATTGCCGGGGTCGCCATTGAAGAAGTCGCCAATGCATTTAATATCGATGGCCTAGATAGCATTAATGAATTAATGGCTGATATTCAGGTAGAAGTACAAAACACCTTTTACCAACAAGGCGCTTTTGTAATGGGCCAACAAAGCTTTAGCCAATTTGGCGAAAACTTTGAAAGCCAATTTGATGAGCAAATAGAAAGCGCTGTACAAGCTGCGATGATGCAATCGATGGGTAGTATTTTAATGGCTGTAGGTTCAGAACTAATGGGCTCTGGTGGCGATATGCAAGCCTTTGAACAACGCATGGAAAATATGGGAGCTGAAATTGAAGCCAAAGTTGAGCAACAAGCTAACCAACTTGAAAAACGCGCTGATGCACTGTGCGGTAATTTTTCAACCATTGCTGATCAAGAGCAACAATTAGTTAAACTAGTTCCAGAATTGAAAGACTACCAATTATTTAGTTATAAACAAAATAACTAACTTGAACTCAGGTTCTAAACGCTAAAAGTTTGATATCCCTTTAGCAGCACTCTTTTTTAAAGGTGCTGCTTTTTTATGCCATGCTATTTCTTCGCTAAATGCACTAACTCACCTAGCTTTATAATAGCTTGTTCAATTTTTTCACCCCATGGCAAACCATAACTTAATCGAATACAACTGCGATATTTATTAGTGGCTGAAAAAATATAGCCAGGAGTAATGCTAATGCCACTTTCTAATGCCAGTTGAAATAGTTTTACACTATCGTAAGCCGCACCTAAATCAATCCAGATCACACATCCGCCTTGCGGATCGCTGATCCTAGCGGTACTCGGAAAGGCCTGTTGTAAACACCAGATCATTCGTTCTTTATTAGAACGTAGACGCTGTCGCAGTAGTTTTATATTACGATCATAATCACCACTAACTATAAATTCATATAACGTCCATTGATTGATCAATGAAGTAGAACAACTCAATGCACGCTTATAGCGACGCGCTTTGGCAGCAAACTTTCCGGCAATCAACCAGCCAACACGATAACTCGGCGCCGCAGTTTTAGAAAACGATGCACAGGTTAATACCAACCCTTTTGTTGAGTAAGCCTGAGCGGGTGTACCGCGCTGCGGGGTAAAATGTAAATCACCATACACATCATCTTCAATTAGCACCACATCTTGAGATTCCAATAACTCTACTAATTGTTTACGCTTATGATCAGGCATAAAACTACCCACAGGATTATTGATCGAAGTAGAGAACACACAGGCTTTAATATCGTGATCATGTAAAGCCTGGCTCAGATCATCAAGCCAGATCCCATCATCAGGACACAGCGGGATCTCGAGCGCCTTGAGGCCCAGGCTTTCGATCAATTCAATGATACCAAAATAACAAGGTGACTCGATCGCCACCACATCACCTACTTTAGTGACACATTTTAGCGCGATCGCCAGTGCTTCTTGAGCACCGTTGGTGATCACAAGTTCTTGCGAGTCAACACCAATGCCAAAATCTAAATAACGATGGATTAACTGCTTTTTCAATGGTGCAAAACCATCCATCGCACCATAATTTATGGCGCGACTGCCGGCAATCGACATAACCCGGCGCATCGTACGACTTAGCATTTTATCAGTTGGAGCGGCAGCAACAGGATTAGCAATGCCAAACGGTACGACATCGGCTTGATGAATTGCATCATACACTTGCTCAATTAATACCTGCATGTTGACCGAAACTGGCTCACGATTGAGTTTAACCCGCTTTGGCCGCGCTAACTGGGTATGTGCCGTTTTTAAAAAATAGCCTGACTTTTCTCGTGCTTCAACCAAACCTTGTGCCTCAAGTGATTGGTAAGCCAATTTCACCGTCGGAATACTGACATTCAGCTTAGTGGCCATTTTACGTAATGAGGGGAGTTTTTCGCCTGGTAATAGTGTCCCCTGCTCACTCAGCTCACGCACCAGCTGCATTACTTGCTGATATAAAAAGTCATGGTTGGTTTTGCTGATCACCAGCGACATAGTAGACACCTTAAAGCCGTACAATCTGTATAGGTTGCATTTATAGTTTTCTGTGTATGTTAAGTATACAGAAGTATCTTAAAATAAACACTTAATCGACATAATGGACCAAGGCCATGAAAAGTATCGTGCTTTATGCACTAACCGTTTTAATTTGGGGCTCTACCTGGCTCGCAATCGAATTTCAACTTGGCGATATCGCCGTTGAAGTTTCACTATTTTATCGCTTTAGTTTGGCTGCAATTCTAATGTGGGTATGGGTGAATATTAAAAAATTACCGATGAATTATAGTCGTCGCGATCATGGCTTTTTCGTATTACTAGCACTGTGTAACTTTGGCCTTAATTACTTAGTACTTTACTGGGCACAACATTATTTAACGTCAGCCATGGCATCAATCGCCTTTTCAATGTTGTTATTAATGAACATTGTAAATACCCGATTATTTTTTGGTAAACCCATAGCTAAACGTATATATACGGGTGCATTGATAGGGGTATTGGGCATCATCAGTCTGTTTTGGCCACAATTACAGCAGTTCGACTTGAGTAATGGGGCGTTGGTCGGTTTGCTACTTGCCTTAGCTGGCACCTTTGTGGCTTCATTAGGGAATATGATCAGCGTACGTAACTCTCAACAACGTATTGGCGTCATGCAGGGCAATGCATGGGGCATGTTATACAGCGCTATTGGTTTATTTGTATATGTAATCATCAGCGGTGCCGATTTTAGCCTGTCGGCCCCAGCAAGCTACTGGTATTCATTAGTTTATTTATCGGTGTTTGGGACGGTTATTGCATTTGCATGTTACTTTGCACTACTAAAAAATATCGGCCCAGAACGTGCCAGCTATGTGATTGTGTTATTTCCATTAGTTGCAGTGACTTTAAGTACATTATTTGAAGGTTTTAGTTGGCAAGCCAATACGTTTATCGGCTTTAGTTTAGTACTGCTTGGTAATGCTATTGTACTGACTCCAACAAAAAGAATTAAAGCGTTTATTGAGTCTAATAAAGCATCATTTGCTAATAAACGCTCCATCCCCAGTTAGAATGCGTATATACGCAACTAACGCCAAAAGCGCCTACTTGTTAGGCGCTTTTTTATTACTAACATATTACTCGTCATTTAACATTGCGGCATACAAAAACGCAACGCGAGCGGATGAATAATCACCACCGCTGGGGTAACGCCTACCAGCTCACCATCTGCTTCGATTGGTAAATCAGGCGTATTTATATAAGCAATTTCTAAGCGCTGGTAGTTGAGCTCTTTCATACCGTGGTGCTTACGTAGCAATAAGCGCACAAAACTGTAGAGGTTACCTAACAAACCACGCGTAGGCACGCGATAGCACTCTAAATAGCCACTATTCAATTGTGCTTTTGGCGCTATCATCAACCCCCCACCAAAATAATGATGATTTGCAAATACAGTAATCAAATTACCATATTCGCATTGCTGCCCTGCAAAACTCCCAGCCAAGCGAGAAGGCTGATAAACGAATAAACACTTAAAGCCAGCTAAACTATAACTTAAAGCGGATAATGCAGGCTTGGTTTGCAATGCCTGTACTACATGCGCATCAAAGCCAACCCCCGCAATATTAATAAAGTAACGGCTATTTATTTGGCCAATATCGATTTTTACTTGATGCTCACTAAAAATAGCATTACGCCAAGCTGAGTTTGAACAGCCAAAGCCGCGTGCAAAATCATTACCCGTCCCCTGAGGCAATAACGCCAACGAGCAACTCAATCCCATCAATGCGTTTACAGCCAAATGCAGGCTGCCATCACCACCGAGCACAACAACGCGCTTTTGTGACTGAGCCAAAACCGTTATTTTTTGGCAATCATTGGTAAAATGTCCTGTGGTGTAAAAAATAGTGTAACTAATTTGACGTTTTTGACACTGCTCTAATAACCAAGTGCAATTTTTTTTATGTTTTTTTTGCGTACTTGGTTTAATAATTATTAGCATCTGGATACCAGCCTATTCAAAAGTAGGGAAATAGACATTTTCAAAAAATAAATTAATCTGAATAATTAGTCACTTTATTTATTATCTAATGCATTAAAATATCAGTGGTAGTGTAATATTGCTTTTAAACAAGTGATTTAGGCGACTTTAAATTTCATAACCATGCATAATACTCAGTACGTACTATCTGAATCATACCTTAATAAAAACAATTCGGATTAGTTATTTCTATCCGACCACCCTAATTTTTATCGTTTTATTTTTGTGCAAAAAAAGCTCAGAATAGCCGTGTTGTCAAAACAGACATAACCCGGAGCAAAGTAATGAACCCAGTAAATACATTAAACGAAAATGCAGCTACCCATGTTGCAGTAAAACCGACCAACCGCAAAGCAAAAATGCTTGCCAGACTTAACCGTTTCGGCAAAAAGCTAGCTCTTGGCGGCGCAGTTCAATACAAGTAATCACCCAACCATGATTACTTTAGCGGTGCAGCAAACACCCAACCACTAAATGAAACTACTTATTTAGCTCCCTCGTTTGCTGCAACCCCTTCTTTAAACTCCCTAAAAACTCCTTTTTTATAAAAAAACCTCTTTTTTAGAACAAAAAAACAGCAAACGATCTTTTTCCTATTTACACACCCCAATCACCTGCGTATTATTCTTTCCCAACGGAGAGATGGCAGAGTGGTCGAATGCACCGGTCTTGAAAACCGGCAGGGGTTTATAGCCCCTCTAGGGTTCAAATCCCTATCTCTCCACCATTATTACGTTTTGGTGGTTCACTCGATTATCAAAATGACAATTTATGCGCCGGAGAGGTGGCCGAGTGGCCGAAGGCGCTCCCCTGCTAAGGGAGTATAGGGTTTGTAGCTCTATCGAGGGTTCGAATCCCTCCTTCTCCGCCATTTAATAACGAAAAAAGCCCCGCAATTTATTGTGGGGCTTTTTTTGTTGTTAAAAATGGCAGAAGGCGGGTGAGAACCCTCGACCAGGGTTCGATAAAATGTCAGGAACATTTTAGGCCGCTGCAAGCGTCGCGAAGCGATTGGTTACATGGACGTAAGCAAGCCCATCCCCACGTTTGACACAAATTTCAGAATGAAAAGCCTATTGTTTTATGTCCGTAACCTTTACACCAATGAAGGCGGGTGAGAACCCTCGACTAGGGTTCGACCAAACTTTGTCTGGAACAAAGTTAAACGCACGCAGTGCGGCCAGAAAACTAAACTCTAGATCCCTTCCGCTAAGTTGTGTAATGTAATATCAAATAGAACACATAAGTCAGCTCTTAAACCAAATTCAAAAATCGTTCTGACTTTTCTTTTTAAAAACACCAAAATATTTTCTAAGGCTACAAGTTGAATAACAGTGAGGACAAAGAAAGTGGTATTTTATATGCAGTTTTTACAACTGTATTATTGTACTTCCTTTTCAAAATCACTTTAATTTACACAATAGTTTCAGACCGATATGCTTCTTGTCTAAGCTCTCGCTGGGACAACATTGAAGTAGTTATTACTCCTTTTTCAGCATTCTTAATTTTAGCAATATTGAGTTGTATTTGGTTGTTCCTTAGTTGTTTAAAATATAAAAAGAAAGTAGGTAAAGCAGCCTATCTAGTATTTTTTTTCGCAGCGATATTCTATTATTTTTGGTTTAAAGGTTTTTACGGCTTTTGGTTACTAATGGAGTATGAGCAGGACAAAATAACCCTATCTCAATTTTTTAACAAAACTGGGGGCAATGAGTTATTTAAATTATATGATGGGCATCACGAAATTCAGATATTGTGCCAACCATATAATCACAATGCAGATAAAAAACCGGATAACTAACTGTTACATCATAGTAATGCAATAGGTTGCTACCTATTAAATCAATACTTTAACCTAGCCTAGGTATTCTCTCGTAACGATTGGGTGAGCAGGTAAAAATTCATCGCAGATAAACGGCCTTGTATTGATACAAGCCTGTAGATTATTTTTTTGTTGTATGTTGTCGGGTTTCGCTGCGATCAAACTCACCTACAATGCTTCTGCGTAAAACGGGTAAAGAGGCTAAACAGTCTCTTTATCTTAATAACCCAAACTAAACCCATCGGCATCTAAATGCGCTGGGAAACTTTGCTTAAAGAGCTCAAGCGGCTGTTTGTCCAAAGTGATAATAACAACATCAGCTTTGTTATCAGTAGCGGCTGCTAACGTATCACCTTTAAAGTCATACACTGCCGTGCCGCCATTGTGCGCGACGCCATTAGCATCATCACCAATACGATTAACGCCAATCACATAACACTGGTTTTCCATCGCCCGCGCCATTAGTAAGGTGTCCCATACTTTGCGCCTTGCAGCAGGCCAGTTGGCGACATTAACCATCACATCGTAGTCATTGCGATTGCGCTGAAAGACCGGAAAACGTAAGTCGTAACAAACTTGCGGTAAAATTCTAAAGTCATTAAGGGTGAACACTTCACGTTGCTGCCCTGCGGTTACAAAATCGCCCTCTTTGCCCAAGCAAAATAAATGCCGTTTGTCGTAATACTTCACTTCGCCATTGGGCCATGCCCAATAAAAGCGATTAGCTTTTTTATTTCCTTGCGTTACCAATACCGAGCCTGCAATTACCGCATTGCTTGATTTTGCCGACGCGATCATCCAATCAAGCACTTTGCCTTGCTTTAACTGATGATCCGGCTCTGCGCAATCAAGGTTAATAGCAAAGCCGGTGGCAAAGGTTTCTGGCAATAAAATAAGCTCTACTGATTTATCTATATCAGCTATTTTATTGCCAAAGTGTGCCAAGTTGGCGTCTTTATCTAACCAATTAAGCGATGTTTGTATCAGTGCTATAGTTAAAGTTGACATAAAATCTCCGCGGCTTGTAATAGCGTGGCGTCATTTTTGGCAAAGCATAAGCGAATAACTTTATCGTTGCTTGGTTGCTGATAAAACACGCTTAGTGGAATGGCTGCAACGCCTGCTTGTTCTACTAACCACTGGCAAAATTCTACGTCATTTAAATCCGATACATCGCTGTAATCAAGCAGTAAAAAGTAGGTGCCTTCACTTGGTAAAATGGTAAAGCGGCTATCTTTTAGTGCTTTACTAAGTACATCACGCTTTTGTTGATAAAACTCACTGAGCTCATCCACATGCTCACCTTGCTGTTCTAACATATCGGCTAATGCATGTTGTGCCGGCGTAAAGCTTGAAAAAGTCACATATTGGTGAATTTTACGAAACTCGACCGCAAGTGCAGCGGGTGCGATGCAGTAACCCATTTTCCAGCCTGTGCTATGAAAAGTCTTGCCAAAGCTTGAGATCACAAAGCTGCGAGCAAACAATTCGTTATCACGCAGCACACTTAAATGCGGTTGCTGATCAAAAGTAATATGCTCGTATACTTCATCACTTATCAGGTATAAGTCATGCTTAATTACTAAGGCTTTTAGAGCATTAATATCGTGCTGTTTTAACGTTTTACCACTTGGGTTATGTGGAGTGTTGATTATAATAGCCCGCGTTTTGCTATTGATAGCCGCAGCCACCGTTTGCCAGTCAATTGCATAATTTGGGGCCTGCAAAGCAATGTGAACTGACTTACCGCCAGCCAGTTCTATCGCTGGCTGGTATGAATCATAAGCGGGGTCAAATACGATGACTTCATCGCCATCGCGCACCAGCGCCTGAATGGCCACAAATAAGGCCTCGGTTGCGCCAGAGGTTACCGTTACTTGCTGCACGGCATCTATTTCCGCTGCATATTTACGTTTTGCTAACTGGGCAATTTGTTGCTGCAGGCGTGGTACGCCGGTTGACGGCGAGTATTGATTAACCCCTTCTAATACATAATGATTAAGCTGCTTTTTAAGTAACTCTGGTGCATCAAACTCAGGAAAACCCTGCGATAAATTAATCGCTTCGAATTGATTTGCTAAAGCAGTCATTTGACTAAAAATACTGGTGCCTAAATTTGGCAATTTACTTTCAAACACTGGTTACCCTTAATGATGGTTTTGCGCCCAAAGCGATGCTATCATTGCTGTTAACAGAAGTATAGCCGTCTAAAAAAGTATGAGGAATGTATGCATAACAATACCGCTATTTCAGAACTTATAGAAGCAGGAAAGTGGATCAGTCAACGTGGTTGGGTACCGGCCACAGGTGGTAACTTTTCAGCGCGAACCAATACTGGCTTTGTAGTGACTGCCAGCGGTTTTGACAAAGGACAACTAGGCTCACATACCTTTATAGAACTAGATCATGCAGGTAATCGCAGTGCTAGCGCCGCCAAGCCCTCGGCAGAAACTGAATTGCATTTAAGTATGTATAAACTAATTCCTTCAGCTAATTATGTATTACACACTCATTCTGTTGCCGCAACAGTATTATCACGAGTTATTAAAGGCCACAGCCTAGATTTACACGGCTACGAAATGCAAAAGTCATTAACTGGCGTAGCCTCGCATTTAGACATCTTAAGCATTCCTATTTTTGACAATGACCAAGACATTGACCGCCTCAGCTTATTAGTCAGCGATCATCATCTACATACCCCTATTGAGCATGGTGTACTTATTCGTGGCCACGGTTTGTATGTTGTGGGTCGCACTATTGGTGAAGTTCGCCGCCAATTAGAAGGTCTTGAGTTCTTATTTGCATGTGAATTAGAACGTTTAAAATTAGTAGGATTAGAATCATGATCAAAGCACTACTGACCGATATTGAAGGCACAATTACCCGTATTTCATTTGTTAAAGACGTGCTGTTTCCCTATGCCGCGAAACAACTTCCTGAATTTGTAAAAACTCACCAAACGCAAAGTGCGGTAGCAGAGCAAATTACTGCCGTAAAAGCGATTATTGAACAGCCAAATGCCAATATCGACGTGGTAGTTGAGACATTGCTTGAATGGATCCGTGACGATAAAAAAATCACCCCATTAAAACAGTTACAAGGCCTGATTTGGCAAACTGGTTATGAAAATGGTGATTTTACCGGCCATTTATACCCAGATGCCTACCAGTTTTTAGTTGCGCAGCACCAAGCCGGCCAGCAACTATATGTATATTCCTCAGGATCGGTAAAAGCCCAGCATTTAATTTTTAACTACTCTGACTTTGGTGATATTCGCTCATTATTTACTGATTTCTTTGATACTAACGTAGGCGCTAAGCAAGAAGCCATCGCTTATGAGAACATCATTGCACAATTACCTTTTGCCGCTAATGAAGTATTATTTTTAAGTGATGTAGTAGCAGAACTTAATGCCGCTAAAGCTGTAGGTTTAAAAACTTTACACTTAATTCGCGATGGTCAAGCAAGCTCGCCTGCACATAATTATATTAACGATTTCAGCCAATTTACTGCGGAGCATTTAGCATGAGCCAACTGACTATCTTTGCCGATTGTAACGGCACTAATGCACTATTAGATACCCAAGATGCAGCACAAATTGCCACTGAGCTGAATAAAGTAAATGTACGATTTGAGCAGTGGCAAGCAGCAAAAACGATTACTGCTGATACTAGTCATGAAGCTATTATTTCCGCCTATAACGCTGATATTGAAAGCTTAAAGCAACAAGGCGGCTATCAAACTGTAGATGTTATTTCGCTGGCAAAAGGCAACCCGAACGCTGAAGAATTACGTGCTAAGTTTTTATTTGAGCACACCCATAGTGAAGACGAAGTACGCTTTTTTGTAAAAGGCCAAGGATTATTTTGCCTGCATATTAACGACAAGGTATACCAAGTGCTTTGCCAACAGGGTGATTTAATTTCGGTCCCTGAGCTGACCCCACATTGGTTTGATATGGGCAGCGATCCTGAGTTCACCGCGATTCGCTTATTCAATAATACTGAAGGTTGGGTAGCCCAAAGCACCGAATCTGAGATTGCTAAGCAATTTCCGTTATTAGATTAAGCACCTACAGGAATAAAAATGGAAAAGTTATTCTCATACGGAACACTGCAACTTGAGCAAGTACAGCTTGATACCTTTAATCGTTTGCTTGAAGGTCAAGCCGATACACTAAAAGGCTACGTGGTAGGCGAAGTTGAGATCACCGACGCCGCTGTGCTAAAAAGCAGCGGCCAGCGTTTTCATCCGGCATTAATTAAAACAGGCCTTGTAACAGATACTGTAACCGGCACTATTTTTACTATTACCGAGCAAGAACTAGCCAATGCAGATAGCTATGAAGTTGACGACTATGTTCGTGTCGTAGAGTCATTTAGCAGCGGTATTAATGCCTGGGTGTATGTTGCAAAAGGCTGTTAAAAAAGCCTTTTTAATTGACCAGCTAACACTTGTTGTTGGTTATAAACACCGGTATCTAGTACCCAGCCTGTTATTAGCTTTGCAGGGGTTACGTCAAACGCTGGGTTGTAAACGTTAGCATTTGTTGGTGCCCATTGCGCCTCACCAAAACTTCCGCTTACACCGCGCACTTCAGCGCTGTTACGTTGTTCTATTTCAATCTCTGCACCAAATGCTGTGTTTACATCGAGCGTGGTAATTGGGGCAACTACATAAAATGGAATATCATGAAAGTGCGCCAACACCGCTAAATTATAAGTGCCCACTTTATTAGCAAAATCACCGTTGGCAGCAATACGATCAGCGCCAACAAAAATTTTATCAACCTTGCCAGCAGCCATTAAGCTCGCTGCCATATTATCGCAAATCAAGGTATAAGGTACTTGCCAGCGCTCGAGCTCAAACGCGGTTAAACGCCCGCCTTGTAATAATGGGCGTGTTTCATCAACCCAGACATGAATATCACCATATTGCTGCTGCGCTTTGTAAATAACCCCCAAAGCTGTACCAATACCCGCAGTCGCTAACGCTCCTGTATTACAATGGGTAAGAATATTATCACCACTGTTAACCAGTGCTGCGCCATGATTTGCCATGCTTTCACACAAGGCGATATCTTCATTAAACAAGGTTACAGCGGCGCTTACAATTGCCGTTACATAATCATCTTGTTGTAACGCAATACGTAACTTTGCCATACAATGCATTAAATTAACCGCAGTTGGCCGAGTGGCTTCTAAATCATCAATCGCCTGCGCTAATGCTACTTTAGCCATGCCTTGCTCTGCCAAATGGGCTACCAGCAAGCTCGCTCCTAAGCCAATTAGCGGTGCGCCACGTATTTTTAAGCTTAGAATTAAATCCCTCATAGTGGCTACATCATCACACACATGCCATACCTGCTGATGCGGCAATAAGTATTGGTCTAACACACTGAGTGTATTGTTTTGATATTTTAAACTACTCGCGATGAGATCTTGCATAGTTGATCCTGAATAATCGTTTGGCTAAGGCTATTTTACAGCAGTTTTTAAAACTCACAACCCAGAAGTGTAGACATCTAAACGGTTGTAGGTATAGAATGCTATCGTTTATCATTTTCTGAGAGTACGCCAATGGCTGAATACGTTGCTTTTAATGCGCAGCATGCAATTGATTATATTAAAGATCTTGTAAATAAAGATGGGTATGATTTGTTTGATCCTGACCAAACGTTATCGGCGTATGAGTTTGGGGATGGTAATTTAAATCTGGTATTTAGAGTCAGTGACGAGCAAAATAATAGCGTTATTTTAAAGCAAGCTTTGCCTTATGCTCGCTGCGTGGGTGAATCATGGCCGCTGACGCTTGACCGAGCCCGCATTGAAGCAGAGGTTTTGCTCAATCATGGCGCATTAAGTCCCGACTACACGGCAAAAGTATTGCATCATAATCCAGAGCAAGCACTGACCATTTTAGAGGATCTCGGTCACTTACAAATTTTGCGTAGCGCACAAATAAACGCAGAGCAATTTCCACTACTCGGCCAGCATGTGGCTCACTACTTAAGTCACACTGGTTTTTATAACTCAGATTTTTACCTCACTGCGCAAGATAAAAAAGCCAAAGTCAGTCAATTCACCAACCCCGAATTGTGCCAAATTACTGAAGATTTATTTTTTAACGATATTCTGCGTGAACATGAACGTAATAACTACCCAAGTGAACTGCAAAGCACGGTTAGTAAATTACAAAATAATGCCGCGCTGCATTTAGCGATCGCAAAACTAAAAGCTAAGTTTTTATCGTGCCCGCAGACGCTATTACATGGTGATATGCATAGCGGCAGTATTTTTGTCGATCAAAACACCACTAAGATGATCGACCCTGAATTTGGCTTTTTTGGCCCAGTTGGCTTTGATATCGGCTCATTTATCGGCAATTTATTATTAAACTACTGCGCGCAAAATGCTCGTATTAGTGAATTTGTTACACGCCGTAACTATCACACCCATTTACTGACTTGCCTGCAAGAGAGTTATTCTTTGTTTGAACAACAGTGGCTGACATTTATTGCAGAGCAAACCACAGATAACAATTTAAAAGCCGCTGGTTATGGCGAGTATTTTATGCAACAAGTATTACAAGACGCGATTGGTTACTGTGGGACAGAACTAATACGCCGCACTATCGGCTTAGCACACGTTGCTGACATTGATGGCATTGAAGATGCGCAGGCGCGTTTAGACGTACAACGCCACACTTTAGCGCTGGGTGAGCAGTTAGTACTCAACGCCCACACTTGCAATAACAAAGAAGAGTTTTTCTCTTTATTGATAAGCCAACTAAATTAAATTTATAAAAATAGCAAAAGGCACTTTATTTAGTGCCTTTTATCAACCTATTTGGGCGGGACCTAGCTTCTATTACCTAGTATTTTAAATTACTGATAATTTTCATACATTTTATCAAGCGGCTCTGACAGGCCGTTTTCTTGCACAACGCGCACATGCTGGCGGCCAAGTTCACGGGCACTAAATACCCCGCATGAGTGAGCAATTAAACCCGCACCATAATGAATGTACTTATTGTAGTTTGCTACGCGCTGCGCTTTATCGGCGACATCTAAGCCACGTTGCAACCGCTCGTTGTGTGTGGTTATCCCTGTTGGGCAAGTGTCTTTATTACATTGCAGCGCTTGAATACAACCCAAAGCAAACATATGACCACGTGCCGATACAACAAAGTCTGCGCCCAGCGCGAGCGCCCATGCAACCTTAGACGGCACAATCAGTTTGCCTGACGCAATAACTTTAATTCGCTCTCGCAGGCCATGCTTTTCGAGCATATTAACAACCAAAGGTAAACTTTCTTTCAGTGGTAAACCCACCGAATCCATCAGCGGTTGTGGTGCAGCACCGGTACCGCCATCAGCACTATCGATAGTAATAAAGTCGGGCGCAGATTCAATACCACGATGATTGATCTCAGCAAACAAGGTTTCCAGCCATGCATAAGCGCCAATAACCGCTTTAAAGCCGGTTGGCTTGCCAGTCGTTTCGCGCACCGAGGCAATCATATCAAGTAAATCTGCAGGGTTTTTAACTTCAGGATGACCATTTGGGCTAATTGAATCGTGACCTTCTGGGATACCACGAATAGCCGCAATTTCAGCAGTCACTTTTTTGCCTGGCAACATACCGCCTTTACCAGGCTTCGCACCTTGGCTCATTTTAATTTCAAACATTTTTACTTGTTCATGCGCAGCTATTTGCTTGAGCTTCTCATGACTTAATTTACCTTGTTCATCGCGCACACCATATTTAGCTGTGCCAATTTGAAACACAATGTCGGCACCTCCTTCTAAGTGATAAGGGCTTAAACCACCTTCACCAGTGTTCATCCAACAACCAGCGAGTTTGGCACCTTGCGATAACGCACGTACAGCAGGTTTTGATAACGCACCAAAACTCATACCTGAAATATTGAATAGCGATTTAGTAATATAAGGATTTGGACAATGCGGCCCTAAGGTAACTGCACTAGGTTCAAGCGCTTCTTCGTCCAAGGTAGGAAACGCGCAGTTCATAAACATCACGGTCCCGGTAACTTCTAGGCTCTGAGTTGAGCCAAAGGCGGTGGTACGATCAACATTTTTAGCCGCTTTATAAACCCAACTACGATCGGCGCGATTAAATGGCATTTCTTCGCGATCCATAGCGAAAAAGTATTGACGAAAAAACTCACCTTGGCGCTCAAAAAAGTATCTAAACCGACCTATTACCGGATAATTACGTCTAATCGCTTGTTTAGATTGAGTGACATCACTGATATAAAAATAAATAACAACTAAAACTAAACACCCAAATACCACTATAAATAAGCTGGCAAACACATCAATGCTAAAAACTATTAAATTACTCATGCAGCGCCCCTTGCTGGTTGTTTTCTCATTTCACTAATACTTATACTAAAAACTTAAGCTAAGTAGCGAATATATTAGTAAAAATCTTATTACAGTAGAGAGCATATAAGCAGATTAAATTTCAAGCAAAGGATTTTAATGGATCACTGCACTGAATGCAGCGATCCATGTCGATAGAAGCTAGCTTTTTTGTTTAGTTAACTCAGTTTCAATGTATCGATGGATTTGATCTTCTAATACTGACATTGGCACAGAGCCATGACGAAGTATTTGATGATGGAACTCGCGTACATCAAAGTCTTGCCCTAATGCTTGCTCTGTTTCTTTGCGTAAGCGTTTAATAGTCAGCTCACCAATTTTGTATGATAGTGCTTGTGCTGGCCATGAAATATAACGATCAGTTTCGGTTTTCACATTGTGTAAAGACAACGCCGTATTTTCGCTCATAAATTTCATCGCACGATCGCGACTCCAGCCGTACATGTGCATGCCAGTATCAACCACTAAACGGGCTGCACGCCACATTTCATAAGTTAAACGACCAAAGTTACTATATGGATCTTGATAAAAGCCCGCTTCAATACCTAAGTATTCAGAATATAATCCCCATCCTTCGCCAAATGCTGATAAATAAGCATCTTGACGATAACTTGGTAGGTTTTCTAATTCAGCATTAAGGGAAATCTGTAAATGATGCCCAGGTACAGCTTCATGAAAAGTAAGTGCCTCTAAAACATATAAAGGGCGCTTATCAAGTGCATAAGTGTTTACCCAGTAATAACCCGCTTGATCATCACGACTCGAACCAGAGTAACGACCAGTCGTGTACTTAGGCGCTATGCTTGCTGGCACAGGTGCAACACCATAAGGCATGCGTGGTAAGGTGTGAAATAGCTTAGGTAATTGTGCATCCATTTTTTTAGCTATGTACGATGCTTCTTTTAATAACTCTTCCGGTGTTTTAGCGTAAAATTGCGGATCAGTACGTAAAAAGTGCACAAATTCAGCAAATGTGCCTTTAAAACCAACTTGCTCAATAATCTTATCCATTTCAGCACGAATACGTGCCACTTCTTTTAACCCCAGTTCATGGATTTCTTTTGGTGTCATATCTGTGGTGGTGTAATACTTGGCACGATTAGCATAAAACGCAGCACCATTTGGTGTAGCAGAGATACCAATTTCAGTACGCGCACCTGGCTGATACTCTTCATTAAAAAACGTTAAATAATTTTTATAAGCAGTAATCACCTGTTCTTTAATGATTTTTTTAGCTTGTTGCTGTAAAGCAAAAAACTCACTATCACTCAAACCAGCGGTATTATTTAAAAATGGTTTATAAAATTCAGACTCAGTAACGTCATCAACAATATATGCACTGATAGAATCTTGATAACCAATTAATACAGCCTTAGGTTGAGTTAAGCCAACTTCCAGCCCTTTACGCATCCAACCGATATTTTGCGCAAAAAACCGAGGAACTTGCTGCAAACGCTGTAGATAAAGCTGGTAATCAGCTAGTTTTTTATAATCTGAACTCGACACCATAAAAGATAAACTCGAGTGAAAGCCATATTCAGAAGTAAGCGGCATGTAGTGGCTGTTAAATACATATTCATCGATACTATTTTGTACTTGGCCACGAATTATAGTGAGATTAATACGGTTTTCATCACTGAGTTTGTCTTTATCTATTGCGTCTAACTGCGCTAATAATTCAGTGTTATGTTGGTATTTCTTTTCAAGAAACTCCGCAGATAAATTAGTTAACAAATAGCCATCAACACCCTCAGGGTTGCTATACGTGCTTATACTTTTACGGTAATCAACAATTGATTGCGCCACTTGCGTAAATTGTTGGTCGCTATCTATCGTGGTCATTTGGCACGCACTTAATGTACATGCCAAGGCGATACTTAACAGAGAATGACGCATAACCGATGAAGGTGATTTTTTCATAATAATAGGGATCTGCTACTTAAAACGTGATGTTTAACCTAACCTAGACAGATCAAATAACCAAAAAAATGCGACCAAGGGCGATAAATATAAGGTTAAATTAACCGCGACTATTGGCTAGTAGTTAATCAGCATTTTTATTGCCTAATAAGATTGTCGAGAAAACCAGCTAATGAACGAGAAAAATGGAGATTTCGCTGCCAAATTACATATTTTTGCTTTTAAATATCCCCGATACAGATTAATGTAAGGCAATCTCATACGCTAGGATCGCGTCAAGACCTCATGGAGAAGGTTATTTAATTTCGCTGTTACGTGTATTTAATTGGTGTATACAATGATGTTCCATGATTCCATGGCTATTGCTCAAGAAAAAATGACCAAGGTATGTATCTTTTTAGAACACCATATATTACCACCGACCCCTCTCAATTATCACGTTGTCTATACCTATATCAGCCAAGTTAATTCTGATTTAAATACCACTATCGATCGTGCAATTGCTCAAGGCCAAGAAATTGACTGTGTTTATATAGAGCAACTGTATTTCGATTATATGGATCAAGCTCATCAAGCTGAAACCAAAATGGTACGCAATGTTGATGATGTTATTAATTCATTATCACGTAGCGCGCACTCAACCGAAAAAGATATCATCCGCTTTGCAAGTCAGGTCAGTGAATGCGTGCATTTATTAGATGAAAATAATGTTAGCCAAAGCAAACTCGCACTTGAGACATTAAATAAGCAAACTGCCCACCTGCTCACTCAACATAAACAATTTAAAATAGAGCTGATCAAAGCAAAGCGATTACAAGAGAAAACCCAACAACAGCTCGTACAATTACGTAAACAACACATCACCGACCAGCAAACAGGCCTTTTTAAACGTCATTATTTAAACCAGCAAACACAATTATGGTTAAACCAAAAAAAATCTGTGTGTGCAATTGCCATCCAAATCGATAACTTAGATCACTTTATTGATAACTACGGCGATATCATTGGTGAAGTAATTTTAAGTAAAGTAGCTAAACAAATTCAAAAGTATGTATTTGAAAGTGGCCTGCCAGGGCGTACTGGCAAAGATGCTTTTACTGTATTACTGGCCGATATCGACCCTGAAACTGCGAATGTAATTGCTGAAAAAGTCCGTAATGGAGTCGAGAAACTGCGATTCGTCAGTTCTAAAAACGGTATTAAGCTACCAGCAATCAACCTGTCATTAGGGATTGCCAAGCACTTAGACGAAAAAGATTTTAATAATCTTGCCCGTAAAGCCTCTAATGCAGCACATAAAGCAAGATCGCTTGGCCAAAGCAGCTTTATTGCCGGACAGTGAGCCACAACGAATAAATAATAAAGCTTGATCCACAAGCAATTTTCCCCATATTCAAATTGCACCATGGCGTAACAATCAAGTACACTAGTCTTTATTACCACGATAGAGATTAATCATGAACGAGAATCCTGAAAAGACCACGCATTTTGGTTATAAAACCGTTGCCGAAACCGAAAAAGCTTCTATGGTTGCCGATGTATTTCATTCAGTTGCTACTAAATATGACGTAATGAATGATCTCATGTCGTTTGGTATTCATCGTTTATGGAAACGTCAAACCATTGCCAGCTCAGGTGTGCGTAAAGGCCATCATGTGCTGGATTTAGCCGGTGGCACTGGCGACTTAACGGCAAAGTTTAGTCAACTAGTTGGTGATACTGGGCAAGTAGTATTAGGTGATATTAACTCATCAATGCTTAAAGTGGGCCGCGAAAAGCTACATAACCTAGGTCTAGTCGGCAATATTGACTACGTACAAATGAATGCTGAAGCACTGCCTTTTCCTGATAATAGTTTTGATTTAATTACCATTGCCTTTGGTTTACGTAATGTTACAGATCAAAATAAAGCACTTCGCTCGATGTACCGAATCTTAAAGCCTGGTGGTCGTCTACTGGTATTGGAGTTCTCCAAACCAGAGCATCAAGTGTTAAGTAAAGCCTATGATTTTTACTCATTTAACTTACTACCTAAAATGGGAGAGTTAGTTGCTAACGACGGTGAATCATACAAATACTTAGCTGAATCAATTCGTATGCACCCAGATCAAGAAACACTAAAAGCAATGATGAACGAGGCTGGATTTGAGCAAACCACCTATCAAAATCTCACCGGTGGTATTGTAGCATTACATCGTGGCTTTAAATATTAAGCGTCACACCAGCTAGTAAAGTTTATTGCTAAGGTATTGTATGTTAAATAATTTCATGGTCGCACTCGTCGAAAGGGTTTTAAATACGGCGCTTAAACTCGATCCCACTCTTAGCGATAGACTGTCGTCAATATCCCAACAACGTTTATTAATTGATATACGCGATTGGCAACAGCAGTTTTTAGTGGTGTTTACTGGCCAACAACTGCATTTATACAACACTACCGAAACGCAATATGACTGCATGATAAGCGCCGATATTAATACTTTAATGGCACTTAAAAACCCTGCAATGCTGACTCAGTTAATCCGCCAAGATAAACTCGATTTGCAAGGTGATCTAAATATTGCACAAGGGTTTAGTAATGCTTTCGCTGCGCTTAATATCGATTGGCCTGAACATTTATCTGATTATCTTGGTGACGCAGCGGCACAGCAACTATGGCAGTTAGTTAAACAAACTCAACAGCAAGGTCAAAAAGCCAACAAGAAACTCTCTACAACGCTCACTACTTTATGCCAAGACGAGCTCAAAGTGACTATTCATCCTTTAGAGCTTGAGCAATTTAAGCAACACACGCGTCAACTCAAAGCACATGTTGCGCAACTTGAGTTACGTATCAACCAACTACTTCAAGCAAAATGAATCAGTAAGGATTATCTGTGTCAGCTGCTCGGCTTTATAACATCACAAAAACCCTCCTTAGCTATGGTTTGGATGAACTGATCCCATCACAAAAAATACCTTGGTATGGCAAAGTTGGCCGTGCATGTCTATTTTGGCTAACCAATAAACACCCAGAAAAACCAGCAGGGCTAAGACTGCGTTTAGCATTACAGCAATTGGGGCCAGTGTGGATCAAATTTGGCCAGATGCTATCTACTCGGCGCGATTTATTACCACTAGACATCGCTTTAGAGCTGGCCTTACTGCAAGATCAAGTACAGCCATTTGATGGTGTGTTAGCACAACAACTAATTGAAAATGCACTTGAAGTCGATGATATCAGTGAATACTTTAGCGATTTTGAGCAAACCCCTTTAGCTTCAGCATCCATTGCCCAAGTACATACTGCCACTTTAGTGGATGAACATAATCAACCACAAAAGGTGGTTATTAAAGTTATTCGCCCTGATATCAGAGAACAAATTGACGCTGATTTAGCATTAATGGAACAATTTTCCAAAGTAGTGGCCAAGTTAATCAATGAAGCGAAAAGGTTACGCCCAGTTGAAGTAGTCAAAGAGTATAAGAAAACCTTACTTGATGAACTTGATCTGATGCGTGAAGGCGCAAACGCCATTCAATTAAAGCGTAATTTTGAAGGTTCTGATTCGCTTTATATTCCCTATGTTTACAGTGACTATAGTCGCGTAAATGTACTAGTCATGGAGCGAATCTACGGTATTCCAGTGTCTGATACTGAGGCATTAGTTGCGCAAAACACCAATATGAAACTACTGGCTGAACGCGGTGTGGAGGTGTTTTTCACTCAAGTGTTCCGTGATAGTTTTTTTCATGCTGATATGCACCCTGGTAACGTATTTGTATCCTATGAGAGCCCTGAAAACCCTAAATTTATCGGTATTGATTGTGGCATCGTGGGCACGCTAAACAAAGAAGACAAACGTTACTTAGCCGAAAACTTTATTGCCTTTTTTAATCGCGATTATCGTCAAGTCGCACAATTACATGTCGATTCTGGCTGGGTACCTAAAGACACCAGCGTGGAAGAATTTGAGTTTGCCATTCGCACTGTCTGCGAGCCGATTTTTAATAAGCCATTAGCAGAGATTTCATTTGGCCACGTCTTAGTTAATCTATTTAATACCGCTCGTCGCTTTAATATGCAAGTTCAACCCCAATTAGTTCTACTACAAAAAACCTTGTTGTATGTTGAAGGCCTTGGGCGTCAGCTATATCCACAATTAGATTTATGGAAAACAGCTAAACCCTTTTTAGAAGACTGGGTAAAGCAACAGGTTGGTCCTTGGTCGGTATTGAAACAGGTATACGCAAACTTGCCATTTTGGGCAGAAAAAATGCCTGAGTTACCTGATTTGATTTATCACAACCTAAAACAACAGCGCAACAGCCCTGCACCACTGCCACAGCCATCATACAAGCCATTATTACTTGGTCTTTTTGCTGGTTCAGCAATGATAGTCTCTGGGTTATGTTATTTGCAGCATGACCTTGTCGCTGCAGGTATTGCTGGGATATGCTCTTTAAGCGGCTTTATACTTGCTTGGCGCAGCGCAACATAAACTAAGTGCTATTTAGTGCTCGGTGAGTATAATCAGTACAATAATTTTAATTCACAGTATTTAAATAAGTGGAGAACATCATGGGTTTTGGCGGCATTAGTATTTGGCAATTGTTAATTGTTTTAGCAATCATAGTGTTACTTTTTGGCACAAAAAAATTGCGTGGCATTGGCGGTGATTTAGGTAACGCTGTAAAAGGGTTTAAAAAAGCAGTCTCTGAAGATGAGCAAAATAAACCAGCAGAACCAATTGAACAAGCAAATAACCCAATACAAAACAAAGAGTCTGTTGATAAAAATAAAGAAGACCATAAGGCTTAATTAGCATGGGTATGTGGGAACTTGTTGTGGTGTTAATCGTCGGCTTAGTGGTACTTGGCCCTGAGCGTTTGCCGGTTGCTATTCGTACTGTTAGCCGTTGGGTAAAAACTATAAAATCGTTGGCTAATTCTGTTAAGGCTGAAGTAAACGAAGAATTAAGAGTGCATGAGTTACACCAAAATTTAAAAAAAGCTGAACAACAAGGCATGCAAGACTTAAGTCCAGCAATAAAAGACTCGGTCAGCGAATTACAAAAGGCAGCGGACTCAGTCACCCACAGTTATAAAAAAAGATCTTCTGAGCAAACAGATAAAGTGAATATTGATGAACAAAAATGAAATTATTTTTGTTGGCTATGGTCTATATATCGGTAACGAGTTAAATTATGACTGAACAAGTTAAATCAGGCTTTGTAAGTCATTTAATTGAATTGCGAAATAGGCTTATGAAAGCCTTATTAGCTATATTGGTATTTTTTATTGCGCTGGTTTACTTTGCGAACGATATTTACGGTTTTGTAGCGGCCCCATTAGTTGCGCACTTACCAAGTACAGCAACCATGATCGCTACTGATGTAACAGCACCATTTTTTGCGCCGTTTAAGTTAACCTTATTTGTCGCTTTATTTGCAGCGTTTCCATTAATATTACACCAAATATGGGGCTTTATTGCGCCAGGGTTATACCAACATGAAAAACGCATGCTAATGCCTGTTTTAGCATCTAGCATTATACTTTTTTATAGCGGTATCGCATTTTGTTACTTTGTAGTACTACCCATAATTCTTGGCTTTTTTACTAGCGTTGGCCCAGAAATGATGACGTTGGCACCAGATATTAGTAGCTACTTAAGTTTTGCGTTGAAGCTATTTTTTGCTTTTGGGGTCGCTTTTGAGATTCCAGTAGCGATAATGCTGCTGTGTTTTAGTGGCGCTACCACAACACAAAGTTTAAAAGAAAAACGTCCTTATATTGTGGTCGGTGTTTTTGTTGTAGCTATGTTTTTAACGCCACCGGATGTACTATCACAAACATTATTAGCATTTCCCATGCTACTGTTATTTGAATTGGGTTTAATCTTAGCATCCTTTTATAGCGCTAAACCCCAGCAAAATGAGTCTGAGGAATAAATGAAAAAACAACTACTACCAATACTTGCCTTATTAAGCATTCCTACTGTTCATGCCAATGAAGTTAACTTACAAGCTTTACAAGCATGTACATTTGTAGAAAATGACTTCAATCGTCTGCTTTGTTATGACAACACTATGGCGGGTAAATCATTAAGTAAGCCAGCAACAACAAAAACCTTAACCCCACCTACCAACTCAGCAGCCCCTAACGTTGGCGCACCAACAGCTGCAGCAGTAGCCAATGAGCAAATAGCTAAGACTAAAAATGACGATTTTGGTTTAGAACACAAAGAAGTAGCAAGAGATAATGACAATGAAATATCAGCCGTCGTTAGCAACGTCAAAGAAGCGCCATACGGTGAATTAATTATTAGTTTAGACAACGGTCAACAATGGCGTCAAATTGGCTCAGATAGCTTGCGTATCGACCAAAATGATACCGTGATTATTGAACGTGGTATGTTCAACTCCTTTTTATTAAAAAAAGCAGGCCAGAATCGTTCGATCCGCGTTAAGCGCACTAATTAATGACCACATCACTCATTGATGCAGGCGTAAATCTTACCAATCATCAATTTGATGCTCAACATTCGGCTATCATTGCTCGCGCAAAAGCGCAAAATGTTAGCCAAATGCTGTTAATTGGCTGCGATATAAACTCCAGTCAGCAAGCGATTAACTTAGCACAACAGTACAAGCTACTTGCTACCGCCGGTGTTCACCCCCATGACGCAAAATCAGCCGATGGAAAACTAGAAACACAACTGCGCACTCTCGCTGCACACCCTGAGGTTGTTGCGATTGGCGAATGTGGATTAGATTACAATCGCGACTTTTCTCCCCGCGAGACTCAACGTTCCGTGTTGCACCGACAACTCACTTTGGCAGTAGAGTTAAACCTTCCGGTATATTTACATGAGCGCGATGCGAGCGAAGATATGCTGGCAATATTGCAACAATATTCGGTGCGTGGAGTATTACATTGTTTTACTGGTGATCAGCACGCCTTAGAACAGTATTTATCGCTCGGTTTATACATTGGTATTACCGGTTGGGTCTGTGACGAACGTCGCGGTAAATCACTGCAACAACTGATGCCTATGCTGCCATTAGAGCGCCTATTAATAGAAACGGATGCACCGTTTTTGATCCCTCGCTCATTAACACCAAAACCTAAATCGCATCGCAATGAGCCAAGCTATTTACCACATATATGCCAAACTATCGCGTCCTTAAAAGGCCTAGAGTTTGCAACTGTTGCAAAGCAAACTACACTTAACTTCCAACAGTTATTCAACCACAAGGGCTGATAATGAAGCGTGTTTGGTTGCTGCTTTATAGCTTTGTATTTATTTCATTTACGGCCAACGCAACGCAGATCACCTTAGATAAGCACTTCAAACACCTTGTGAATATACCTTTCGAATATTCCCTGCAGCCTTTCACAGCAGAGCAAGCCAAGCTCACTTCAAATCAGCAATGGCAACAGCTTTCAGAGCAATCGCTCAATTTAGGACTCACTAATCAAGCCGTATGGCTACGCCTGCAACTGGTTAACGCTGAGAATTCAGAGCTACCAATTTTATTGTCCATTGATAATCCGTTATTAGATAAAGTTGCTGTATACCATTACTTTAAGCAAAACAGATTATTGTTTAAAGAAATTGGTGATGTATTACCACTCAATAACCGACAAATTAATACAGAATCATTATTAGTAAAGCTAACACTGCCACCGGCAAGTCAGTCAACATTACTGCTTCGAGTTGAAAGTCTAGATGGTGTTAGAGTGCCGTTAAGTCTTTGGCAGCATGACGAATATTTAAAAGATAAAAGTAAGTTTAATTTAATGTACGGCCTGCTCGTCGGATTTATTTTATCGTTGGCAGTCACTTGCTTGGTCATGTTTGGCTTTTCACGAAAACGTTACTTTGCACTCAGTGGCAGTATTTTAATCACGTTATGGTTATTACTGATTTACTTATATGGCTTTGGTTATCGCTATTTCCACCCGTCTTTGCCTAGTTTGCAGCAGCTAGCCGTGCCTAGCATGCTGATATTAACCACTTGCTTATTCAAGCTATTATTTGAACAATTGCGCCTGCCCACAAAAACAGCGCTGCAACCCTTACACAAATGGAGTAACTGGTTACTTTTTATCAGCTTATTTTTTATCTGGTTGCTCCCTACAAATATCATGCTTTATTACAGCCTAATTGCACCGGTGTTGATTATGTTGTTACACATAACTGCGTTAGGGATCGATATTAAGCAACAGCGAACGCAGCCTCTGAGTGCGCTTTTATGTAGTATGTTAATGTTCTTAACTGCGCAGATCTATCTAATAATTGTCGTATTTGACATCTATGATTTTAATACCCGTGGTTTACCGTTTGTATTTTTTAGCTTTTTAATCTGCTCACTCAGTTTAAGCTTTGCTACCATCAAACACTTTTTAATCGAACGCGATGCTCAAGTTACTGCACAGCAGAGTAAAATAGCCCAAAGTGAAGCACAAGATGCTTTATTGCAAGAGCGTTTAGCACTACAAGAACAAGCTAGGTTAGATTTAGAAGCAAATATAGAAGAGCGAACGTTTGAACTTCAGGTCACCCTGCGAGAGCTTGAAGAAAAGAATCGCGCACTTGAACAAATCAATATGGAAGATCCATTAACACAAATAAAAAATCGCCGCTATTTCGATAAAAAGCTAGTAATGGACTTGCGTCGCTCTCGTCGAGAGCAAACGCCTTTAAGTGTGGTCATGCTCGATATTGATCACTTTAAGAGCATTAACGACACCTACGGGCACTTAATTGGCGACCAAACTATCCGTGCTGTGGCTGACATTATAAAAAGCCATTTAAAACGCCCACTTGACGAAGTAGCCCGTTATGGTGGCGAAGAGTTTGTGATCTTACTACCTAACACCATCCTCGGCGGTGCAGTAGAAATAGCAGAGCAAATCCGCCAAGCAATCATGGATGCCACAATTACAGTGGCAAACACCCAGATAAAGTTTACTATTAGTGCTGGTGTATATAGCGCCATTGCAGAAGACATTCATAATCCGGGATTATTCACCGACTGCGCCGACAAAGCACTTTATCATGCCAAGCAAAGTGGGCGTAATCGTGTAGTTAGTTTTCCAATTTTAGACTAGGAGCAAATAATGGCCCAATCAGGTCTCGACCTTTTCCCTTATACTCGCATGCGCAGAATGCGCCGCAATGATTTTTCGCGCCGCTTGATGGCCGAAAATCAACTCAGTGTAAATGACTTAATTTATCCAGTATTTGTACTTGAAGGTAACAATCGCCGTGAAGCCATTGCATCGATGTCAGGCATAGATCGCTTATCGATTGACTTACTGCTGATTGAAGCAAAAGAGTTGGTTGAATTAGGTATTCCTGCAATCGCTATTTTTCCGGTCACCCCTGCGGACAAAAAATCATTGCTTGCTGAAGAAGCTTACAATGATGATGCACTGGCACAACGCACTGTACGCGCACTCAAAGAAGCCTATCCAGAATTAGGGGTAATCACCGATGTGGCGCTTGATCCATTTACTGTGCATGGACAAGACGGCATTATCGACGATAATGGCTATGTAATTAACGACATCACGACTGAAATATTAGTTAAACAAGCGATATCTCATGCACAAGCGGGTGCAGATATTGTTGCCCCTTCAGATATGATGGATGGCCGCATTGGCGCGATCCGCGAAGCGCTCGAGGCCGAAGGTCACATTCATACACGCATTATGGCTTATTCAGCTAAATATGCCTCAAGTTACTATGGACCATTTCGTGATGCCGTCGGCTCTGCTGGTAACTTAAAAGGTGCGGACAAAAAAACCTACCAAATGGACCCTGCTAATTCTGATGAAGCCATTCGTGAAGTAGCGCTGGATTTACAAGAAGGTGCTGACATGGTGATGGTCAAACCTGGTATGCCTTATTTAGATATTGTACGCCGGGTTAAAGATGAGTTTGGTGTACCTACTTTTGCTTACCAAGTGAGTGGCGAATACGCTATGCATAAAGCGGCGATAGATAATGGCTGGCTTGCTGAAGAAGCCACGATTATGGAGTCATTGCTTGCTTTCAAGCGTGCTGGCGCTGACGGTATTCTTACCTATTTTGCAAAACAAGCTGCACAACTGCTTAAAAGATAAGCCTCATAGATATTTAATTTAGAAAAGGGCGATTCACCGCCCTTTTTATTTTCATATTATTAACATTTTGTATTTTCTTTGTCATAAATTTTCCTTAAACTGTTTGTCCCATTCGGGACACAATACACGGGAAAAAATAATAATGTTCAAAACAAAAATAACGCCATTGGCGCTTGTTATTGCAAGCCTCAGTGCACCAGCCTCAGCTAATCTAATTATTTCAGAATATGTTGAAGGTGGCGGTTACAATAAAGCAATTGAAATCTACAACACCTCATCAACAGCTATATCTCTCGACGGCTATACCCTTAATTTATATTCAAATGGCAGTGATACAGTTTCAACAAGTGAAGAATTGTCAGGCTCTCTTGCTGCTGATAGTACTTTTGTTATTGTAACAACGGACACCCGTGCTTTAGATGACTTAACAACTAAAGCAGATTTACGTAGCGGTGCTGTTAACTTTAATGGTGATGACGCTTTCACACTTACGCTCGGTGATACTGTTATTGATAGTTTTGGACAGGTAGGTGTGCAAGAAGTTTGGACAGCGGGAGGGGTAACTACTAAAGATAAGACTCTACGTCGTAAGGCAGATGTCACCTCTGGTCGCACTGATGCAACTAGCGCGTTTGATCCTAGTGAACAATGGCTACAATTTGATAAAGATGACTTTTCTGGCCTAGGCTTCCACGGTGAAAACAACCAACCAGATCCCGAGCCAGAACCGGAGCCGTTAGTACCATTAGAATGCGGCGCAGCTAAAACCTTGATCAGCGCTGTACAAGGTGAAGGCGGTGATAGCCCTCTATTAAACACAGAAATTGAGCTGGAAGGCGTGGTAACTGCTGATTTTCAAGGTAGTGAGCAATTAAGTGGCTTCTTTATTACATCACTTGATGCAGATATTGATACAAACCCACTTACTTCTGAAGGTGTCTTTGTTTATTTTGCTGATACCGATGTCAATGTTGGTGACCATGTGCGCGTCAAAGGCAGTGTTGCTGAATACTTTAATGCCACCCAAATTGGTGATGTTAGTCAAGTGGAAGTATGTGCTACAGGCTTAACGCCAACAGCAACAAGCATCACTCTCCCTGTTAATAATGTAGCCGATTTAGAAGCTTATGAAGGCATGCTGGTTTCACTAGAACAACCGCTGGTCGTTAGCAACAACTATGGTTTAGGCCGTTATGGTGAAGTAGGTCTTGCCACAGAACGTTTATATCAAGGTACACAAATAGCCCTTCCCGGTGATGCTGCTAACGCTGTTGAAGCCGAAAACATCAAGAAACAAATCTTACTTGATGATGGTTCAACGAAACAAAATCTTGACCCAGTTTCTTACCCAGGTACTGGCTTAGACGCTTATAACACATTACGTTTAGGTGATTCTGTGAACGCAATCACTGGTGTAATGGGTTACAGCTTTGATCGCTATCGCATTCACCCAACAGTACAACCAACTTTTGTTGCAACTAATCCACGTACAGATGCACCAGAACTGCACGCTGATGCAGATCTTCGGATTGCAAGCTTTAATGTGCTTAACTACTTCAATGGTGATGGCCAAGGTGCTGGTTTCCCAACCAGTCGTGGGGCTGATAGTGAAGCTGAATTTATTCGCCAACAAGCGAAAATTGTCAGTGCACTTGTTGCTATAGAAGCTGATGTTATCGGTTTAATGGAAATCGAAAACGATGGTTTCAGTGCAAATAGCGCTATTGCTAGTCTAGTTAATGCGTTAAACGATGAAGATAGCAATAATGAATACGCCTTTGTTAATTTTAACGTAGATAAAATTGGTACTGATGAAATTACCACCGCACTGATCTACCGTGCAAATAAAGTCGCACAAGTTGGCACCGCAGCTATCACAACCCAATATCCATTTGACTACAGTAACCGCCCACCTATTGCACAAAGCTTCAAATCACTTGAATCAGAAGAAGTATTTACTGTTGCTGTAGCGCATTTAAAATCCAAAGGTAGCTGTGGCAGTGCTGATGGCAACAATGCTGATTTAGGTGATGGCCAAGCATGTTGGAATGAGATCCGTGTAGCGGGTGCCAATGCTTATGCTGACTGGCTTGATAGCAAGCCAACCGGTGTAGACGATGAAGATATCATTTTAGTCGGCGATATGAATGCCTATGCGATGGAAGATCCAATACGTGCATTTGCAGATAAAGGATTTAAAAATGTCGTCGCAGAATTAGATGGTAACACTCTTGGTTATTCGTATAGCTTTTCTGGCCGCATGGGTAGCTTAGATCATGCTGTTGCTAGTCCAAGTTTACTTGCTAAAGTTGTCGCAGCGACAGACTGGCATATCAATGCTGATGAGCCGATTAGTCTGGATTATAACGTAGAGTTCAAATCTGATTCTCAAGTTGCTAGCTTGTATTCAGAGAGTGCTTATCGTGCCTCTGATCATGACCCTGTAATTATTGATATTCAATCTACCCCTGCTGTAGAGCCAACGCCTGAGCCACAAGCTCCAGTGCTAGAGCCTGAGCAGAGCTTTAACATCAGTGAAAATAGCCATATTGGCACTGTCATTGGTCAATTGAGCTTTAGTGATGCCGATGCACAGTACACACCCGTTATTGGCTTCATTGTATCTGGCCACGATGCAGTAACTATAAATGAGCAAGGACAACTAATCGTTGCTGGTGATTTAGACTATGAGTTTGAAAGAAAAATCACATTAATGGTACAAGCAAAAGACAGTGCTGGTAATTTATCAAATGCGCAGCTTGTGTACATTAATATCGCTAATGATGAAACTGATGACGAAGACGATGACTCAGGTTCATTATTTTGGTTAACGTTACTGGCGTTACCACTAACACTCCTGCGCCGTAAAAAAGCGTAGTATAAACTAAACTCTGCTTGAATAGCTTTATTCCGCAGAGTTCAGATTAGTAAAAAGGCCGCTAAACTGCGGCCTTTTCTATGCATTACATTCAGTATGCTGTGAATTATTACAGCGATTCTTCTTTTTGCTATACCAACACCTAATTGACTGCTGAGCTTGCTCGTCAAACTGCCAGTTATAAAAGTGGATTACTTTGTTATTTTCTAAAGAAACCGATAATACAGTCAGTAATTTTAATGAGTTAAATTGAATATCAACAATTTCATCTGCATTAATATATTTTTTACTTAACCCTTGAGAGTAGTAAATACCCGCTTTATAACAATGCATAAAACGCAAGTTGGCGATACTTAAAATTGAGATAATAAAAATAACAGGAACAATAATTAGGGCTAAAAAAGTCTGATTAACAGCAAACATGATTGTTAGCAAAAAAGCAACTGCACAAAGGGTTAGTATCATAACTAACTGCAACAGCCAGTTTGGGCTCAATTTAATTGCATTCATATAAACGTCCTAAAAAAGTACACATATATGTCTCTTTATTCGAGAGACTTCCATTTCTCTAATATGCGTATATGGGTGGCATAAGCGGGTATTCTACCTGTATTAGTAACTAAGATTCAAGTAATTGCACTACTTTTTACCTAGTTATAAATAACTAGTTTAATTAGTAAAACAGCCAGCTTTTAAACTACAACTTATGAGTGGAATAACGTTTAAGCTGCAGTAATAAATAGTTGATTCTTTTTCTATTATTTAACTGTTTGCTTCAATAGCGACTAAGAGTGCTAACGACTCATTGCTAGCATAACAACAAAAAAGTATTCGATTGTTGGAGGGATAATATTTCTGGCAATAAAAAACCCGCAACAGGTGCGGGTTTTTTTAAGAGTTTAAAGGCTAATTACTTAGCAGCTTTTTTCTCTTTTTCTGCAGCGATTACAGTTTCAGCTACGTTTTGTGGACATGGTGCATAGTGTGAGAACTCCATAGAGAACTGACCACGACCTGATGTCATTGTACGTAATGAACCGATGTAACCGAACATTTCTGATAACGGAACGTCAGCTTTAATACGAACGCCTGTTAAACCAGCTTCTTGGTCTTTCATCATACCACGACGACGGTTAAGGTCACCGATTACATCACCAACGTGATCTTCTGGCGTGAACACGTCAACTTTCATGATTGGCTCAAGAAGTTGTGCGCCCGCTTTAGGGATCGATTGACGGAAAGCGCCTTTAGCAGCGATTTCGAATGCGATTGCAGATGAATCCACGGCATGGAAGCCACCGTCGAAAAGTTCAACTTCAACGTCAAGCACTGGGAAGCCAGCTAGCACACCTTCGCTCATCATTGACTTGAAGCCTTTCTCAACTGCAGGCCAGAATTCTTTAGGTACGTTACCACCAACAACTGATGATTTAAACGTGAAGCCTGAAGCAACTTCGCCTGGCTTGATACGGTAGTCGATTTTACCGAACTGACCAGAACCACCAGATTGTTTCTTATGCGTGTAGCTATCTTCGATTTCACGAGTGATAGTTTCACGGTAAGCAACCTGTGGTTGACCAACGATAAGGTCTACGCCGTAAGTACGCTTAAGGATATCAACTTTGATATCTAAGTGAAGCTCACCCATACCTTTAAGGATAGTTTCGCCTGAATCTTCATCAGTCTCAACTTGGAAAGATGGATCTTCTGCAACCATTTTACCGATAGCAACACCCATTTTCTCATTACCGCCTTTATCTTTAGGCTGTACAGCAATCGAGATTACTGGAGTTGGGAATACCATTGGCTCAAGTGTTACTGGGTGCTTAGGATCACAAAGAGTGTGACCAGTTTGCACGTTTTTCATACCTACGATTGCAATGATGTCACCAGCTTGTGCGCTAGTTAATTCGTTACGGTCGTCTGCTTGCATCTCAACCATACGGCCAACACGCTCAGTTTTACCAGTAAACGCGTTAAGGATAGTGTCACCCTTATTAAGTTTACCTGAGTAAATACGTACGAAAGTTAATGCACCAAAACGGTCATCCATGATCTTAAACGCTAACGCTTTGAATGGTTCATCTACAGATACAACTGCAAACTCGCCGTTTTCGTTACCTTCTTCATCCATAAGCGGTTGAGGATCAACTTCTGTAGGAGATGGTAAGTAGTCAACAACAGCGTCAAGTACTAATTGCATACCTTTGTTCTTGAAAGCAGAACCACAGTATGTAGGGAAGAAAGCAAGGTCACGAGTACCTTTACGGATACAACGCTTGATATCTTCTAAAGAAGGTACTTCACCTTCCATGTATGCTTCCATTAGGTCATCGTCTTGCTCTACAGCAGTTTCGATTAGCATTTCATGGTATTCATCAACTTTGTCTACCATGTCTGCTGGAACGTCTTCGATCGTGTAGTTCTCTGGAAGACCAGTTTCGTCCCAGATGTATGCTTTTTTAGTTAAAACATCAACAACACCACAAAACTCATCTTCGATACCGATTGGTAACGTCATGATTAGTGGGTTTGCGCCAAGTACTTTACGTACTTGCTCTGTTACACGGTAAAAATCAGCACCCATACGGTCTAATTTATTTACGAAAATAACACGTGCAACTTCTGATTCGTTAGCATAACGCCAGTTAGTTTCTGATTGTGGCTCAACACCACCAGAACCACAGAATACACCGATGCCGCCATCAAGTACTTTTAATGAACGGTATACTTCAACTGTGAAGTCAACGTGTCCAGGAGTATCGATAACGTTAAAACGGTGATCTTTCCAGAAACAGCTTACAGCCGCAGACTGGATAGTAATACCGCGCTCAGCTTCTTGTTCCATGAAGTCAGTTGTTGATTCACCATCATGAACCTCACCAGTTTTATGGATTTGACCAGTAAGCTTTAGGATACGCTCAGTAGTCGTGGTTTTACCCGCATCAACGTGCGCGAAAATACCAATGTTTCTGTACTTCGATAAATCTGCCATTATTTTACTCTTAATAAAGTCGAAAAATTATTCGGCGGGAGTATAGCATTACTTATAGCGAACATCACCATACATGTCGCTTAAAATGCAATCAATTTTATAATATTTTACTTTCTATGGGTTTTGAAGCGCATAGCCACACTAAAGCCGAGCGCTTTAGCCATTTTATGCACTTTTAAAAAAGCACCGCTGACCCTTCACATAAGTCGCCTGAATACTAAAATCGCTGTTTAAAATAGCAAAATTCGCATGCTTACCTTCCGCTAAAGAACCAACTTGGCTGGCAATATTAAGAAATTGCGCGGGCACAATGCTGGCCATATTTATCGCCTCATGTAGCTCTACACTGCCTAATTGATGCATATTTTTAACTGCTTGCTCAAGCGTTAAAGTGCTGCCAGCTAACGAGCCGGAGGCAGTTCTCGCCACACCTTGTTGCACAACAACATCCATTTTACCCAATTTATACTCACCATCATTTAGTCCACCGGCATTGATACAATCACTGATCAAAGCGATTTTTTGTGGACCTTTTAGCTTATAGATCAGCTTTAAAATTGTAGGATGAAGATGTACACCATCTGCAATCACTTCAACAAATGCGTCATCATTCATCAATACCGCGCCGGCACAACCTGGATCACGATGATGAATGCCACGCATCCCATTAAAAACATGCACCCCACCGCATGCGCCATGCTCAAGTGCGCTTTGAGTTTGTTCATAATTGGCATCACAGTGACCAAGCATTACCCTAATTCCTTGCGCTGTCAGGTATTCAATTAATGCATTTGCGCCTGGCTTTTCTGGCGCCAACGCAACCACTTTTAAGCTACCCATGGCTGCATTAATCATCGCTTCTAGATGCGACTGCGATAGCTCTAAAAAGTAATCTTGATTGTGCGCGCCTTTATGAACTTCACTGAAAAACAGGCCCTCACTATAGCCACCTAGCACCTGTGCCCCGCTAGGTTGCTGCGTGTATGCCTGACCAATTACACTCATAGCATTAAGTGTTTGTTGCCAATCGGTGGTCACTGTCGTTGCTAAAAAGCCTGTTACTCCATGCTCTGCAAGTGAGCATGAAATCGTTTCAATACTACTCATTTTACAATCAATCACATCACAACCTTCGCGACCATGAATGTGTAAATCAATTAAGCCTGGAATAATTGCAGCATTACCATAATCATCAATAGGCACACCGGCTGTAGGGTTTTGCGTAAAATGACTAATAATGCCATTTTCAACTAACATGAAGTGATTTTTAAGTACTCGTTCTTGACAATAAATTACATCAGCTTTGACGTAAAACACGGATCCAATCATGCCAGCGCTCCCACTTGTTCTTTGGCCAAAATAGCGGCACCGCGAGCGCCACTGGCATCGCCAAATTCAGCAAGCACTATTTTTGGCACCCGAATATCAGCAAATACATACGGTACGATTGCCTCTTCAAGCTTGCTCATTAGTTCATCAACTAAAGACATACCGCCACCAACTACAATCACCTCAGGGTCATAGGCCATAATAATTGCCGCAAAAGTACTGCCAATTAAATCCAAATAACAGGCAAAGCTTTGTTGGCAAAATACGTCGCCTTTTCTCAACCCTTCAACAATTTCAAAAGTAGTTAATACTTCGCCAGAAAAGTGCTGGTAAATTCTCGCCAAGCCAGGGCCTGCAATATAACTTTCAATGCACCCTGTTAAACCACAGCCACATTTTAAAATAGGTAACTGGTACTTCTGCTGTAACACTGCAGAAAGTGCGTAATGACCGTATTCACCTGCAATTCCCTGGGCGCTTTTATACAATTGACCATCAATACACAGCCCACCACCCGCACCAGTACCAAGAATTGCACCGAACACTCGGGTATGTTGCAAACCAACGCTGCTACGCGCTTCTGAGAGTGCAAAACAGCGGCAATCGTTTTCGATCGCAACCGGGCGATTTATTAACTGAGCTAAATCTTGCGCGGCATTTTTACCGGTCGCATGAGGCACGTTAGCCGACAGTACTTGTTGGTTTGCATTAACAATGCCAGGCATACCAATACCGACCGCACCGTGACATTGATATTTATGATCAGCACTTAAAATCATACCAACTAACGCATTTAGAAAGTCTTGATAACTATTTTGCGGAGTCGCAATGCGCCATGATTCAAGTTGCTTTAATGAAGCGTCAAATACAGCAAGTTCAATTTTACTACCGCCAATATCAATGCCATAAATATACTGCTTAGTCATTAATATCACCTTGTTTTAGCGGGTAAATCGTCACCCCTTGCACCACTCTGTTTACTTCACCAGTTGGGCATGGGTTATCTACTGTAATGCCTAATTGCCACGCTTTATAGAACGACATTATTTGCGCGCAGACCATATAATATAAGCCATTAAATACATCGTCTAATTGCTGCATCACCGCGTCATCTGGCAGCGTCAAGGCGTGAACATCAATAGCTTTATTATCGCGACGTAACTCATTCAACAAATCAATATCGTACTGCTTGGTATAGGTATTAGTTGAGCCAAATAAAACAATTAAAGTTTTATCATCAACCAATGATTTTGGGCCGTGACGAAAACCAAGCGGGGATTCAAAATACCCCATAACTTGACCCGCACTTAATTCTAATAATTTTAATGCTGATTCTTGCGCATAGCCTTTTAAGGATCCTGCGCCTAAATACACTAAGCGATGCATAGGCAGTTCAGCCAATGTTTTTAGTTCAGCTAATTTACCAGCAATATTTTTTTCAACCGCTTCTGCAATAGTTAAAACAGCGTTATCTGCATCACTAAATATTGCCACACTTGCCACCAACATTGAGGTAAAACTACTGGTCATAGCGAAGCTGTGATCAAGTGTTTGCGTAGGCATCAATAACGAGAAATAGTTTTCATCTTGCGCTACTTGTTTATGCAGTGCTCCATCGGGGTTACAAGTAATAAATAGATGCGCGCAGTGTTTTACATAGTTATTCACTACATCAACAGCGGCAACACTTTCAGGACTATTGCCAGAGCGTGCAAATGACACTAATAAAGTTGACTTATTTGGCTGTAAATACTGCTCTGGGCAGGCAACAAGCTCTGTGCTACTAACACTTCGACAAGCAATATCCAATTGTTGATTCAAGTAACCAACAACCGCCTCACCAACATAAGCTGAGGTACCGGCACCGGTAAAAATTATTTGCGCATTTGGCTTATCTAATACGCCCGCAAGCCAACTATCTAGCTGCGCTCGTGCAGCTTTTACAATACTGAGCGTTGCTCGCCAACAATCGGGCTGCTGCATAATTTCTTTTGCAGTCCATAAACTATTTTTAGCTTCTAAAAGGGTTTCATCAATTGCTAAATAACTAGACATTACTACCTCACTTACGTCTATTGTTGTTTAAAACACGCATCTGCGTAGCGACTGGTTACTTGCATTATGTGATGAAGTACCAAAGATTTAGGGCTGTTTTGCAGGGTGTTATTTCGCACTGCAAGATACTGCAATGGCATATATTGGCTTAGTAACGGCAGTGGTATCGGTTGTTTTTGTAAATTACTAAATAGCTTATCAACGGCAGCTTGATTGCCTTGTTGTCCCCAGTAATAACGGATTCGGTCACTAAAACTAAAGCGACGATAAAGTTGCTGCACTGATTTATCAACTTGATAAAAACGCTGCCAATTTTTCGGAAACTGCTGCATATCAGCATCAATAACAGTGCGTATATGTGAACATTGCTCAGTGTCTATTAGCGCATCTTCAATATGGCTTAATGCAAATAATGCCTCACGCAAAGCAAAGGTAAGCTCTGGGCCCACTTTTAAAATCGCAAAATGATCATTTACTAATTGTTGATACGCGATGGGCGTTTGATAATCAGTTGAATGTGCTTCAAAGGCAATGCCATCAACGGCCTTTATATATTGCTTTAGCCGTTGCGCTTTAGCGCTATCATAATCAAATACTTGCGTGTTATCGAATTCCACACCTGGCTGTACAACTAAGCCAACTACTCGCTGCCATGCCGATGATAACCCCTGCTGTAAAAATGCATCGTGATGCAATGCCAATGTACTAGCAACATGGTCAGTTTCTGTGACTGCAAGCGTATCTATTTGCTCATCGGCACCACCGGGCGGCGGCACCTCAGTACCAATAACATAGACTAAGTCACTGCGGCCAAAGGTATCTAATGCTGTTTGTTCAGCCACTGCACACAACTGCGCCGCACGTGTTGCAACTGTTTCATCTGCTAAAATTAATTCATCATCGGCGCAGCGCATACTGGTGTCTAAGTGAATTTTTTTGAATCCTGCACCAACATAACTGGCGATCAACTGCTGAGCTTTTTGCATCGCCGATTCAGCGCTTTCATCACACCAACACACAGGGCCTAAATGGTCACCGCCAAGGATCAGCTTATCAATTGCAAACTCTTGCTTTGTCGCAAGCTGTTCAATAAATGCCATAAAATCAGTAGGTAACATACCCGTATAACCACCAAACTGATTGACCTGATTAGCGGTTGCTTCGATTAATAAATAACTATTGTCTTGTTTGGCTTGCAATATGGCAGCTTCTAGCACCAATGGATGAGCGGAACAAACGGCATAAATACCCTGTTTTTCGCCGCGTTTATTCGCTGCGATTAATTGCTGTAATATCGTCATTGCAAGCCTCTTCGTTAGATAATCTTTGTTTAGTTATAAAAGTTAAAGATCGAGAATATGTAACCGCACACCTGCATCTTCGAGCGCGGTTTTTATCTCTGCTGGAATTCCACTGTCTGTAACCAGTACGTTTATTTCACTGGCGGCAATAATTTTATGCACGCCTTTACGATTAAATTTACTAGAATCTGTTACTACTATGATCTCTCGCGATACTTCACACATCACCCGATTTAGCAGAGCTTCAAGCTCAAAGTGCGTTGTAATACCAATATCTTTTTCAAAGCCATCAACACCCAAAATTAACTTATCAAAGTGATATTGTTGTAAGTGCTGTTCAGCTTGGCGGCCATAAAATGACAGTGATTTTTTACGTAGCGTGCCACCAGTCATTAACACTTCAACCGATGGCGCATTAAGTAGTGAGTGCGCCACATTTAAGCCATTGGTCATCACAACTACGCCGTGGTGGCTGGTTAGATTTTTAGCGACTTCTTCAGTTGTTGTCCCTGAGTCTAAAATAATCGATTCACCATCCTTAATTAGACTCGCTGCAAATTTACCTAAGCGCTCTTTAATACCGCGATTTGCATCGTGTTTTTCTTTTAATGATAATTCTTGAGTTAAGCGATTACTGGCAACTGCACCACCACGGGACCGTACCAACAATCCTTTTTCATCCAACTCATTTAAGTCGTTACGGATAGTTACCGTTGAAACACCAAACAACTGAGCCAACTCAGGAACCTGCACCCGCTCTTGTTTGTAGACCAATTGCACAATC